>NZ_JACYNS010000015.1:0-43743 GCF_014839405.1 Frigoribacterium sp. CFBP 13605
GGACCGGAGCCGTCGACGCCGTCGCCGTCGGCACCGCCGTCGGACGCCCCGGCCTCGACGGAGGCCCCGAGGCCGGTGCCCCCTGCGACGGGCGGGAGCACGGGCGGCGCCGCCACGGGCCGGACCGAGACCACCGCGGCCACCACCATCACGACGGCCAGCATGCCCAGGCCCCCGAGGGCGGCCCGACCGGCGGACGGCGCCTGGTCGTCGGCCCAGCGACGCCACAGCCGACGACGGCCCTCGCCCCGTCGCGGGGCGAGCAGGGGCGACGAGATGAAGGGCTTCTCGACGAGGTGGTGACCCACCACGGCGAAGCCGAGCGACAGGGGGTAGGCCAGCAGCTCGCCCTCGGGCACGACCGCGCGGATCATGACGACGATCGGGAAGTGCCAGAGGTAGAGCGAGTAGCTGATCGCACCCAGGTAGTCGGTGACCCGGTTCGCCAGGGGCGCCGGTGCGACGGCCCCGGGCACGCCGCCGCCCACGACGACCGCCAGGGTGGCGACCACGGGAAGCGCTGCCCACGGGCCCGGGAACGCGGTCTGCCCGTCGACGACCACGACGCTCGCCAGGATGCCGACGAGACCGAGCCAGCCGAGCGTCGTGCCGATCGCCCGCGGCAACCGCCGGGTCAGCGGAACGGCCAGCGCCGCCAGGGCACCGAGCCCGAGTTCCCAGACCCGGGTCAGCGTCGAGAAGTAGGCGCCCGTCGGGTCGCCCGCCGTGTCGACCACGGCCCAGACGAACGACGCCGCGCAGAGGGCGGTGATCACGGCCGCGAGCACGAGCCGTCGGCCCGACCCCGACCCCGTGCCCGCCTCGCGGGAGACGGCCGCGGGGCGCCCCGGACGCCGCAGGCCGAAGCCGAGGACGACGATCACGAGGAGCGGCCAGAACGCGTAGAACTGCTCTTCGACCGAGAGCGACCAGAGGTGCTGGAAGGCCGAGACGGGCCCGTCGGCGGTGAAGTAGTCGGTGCCCACGGCGGCGAAGTGCCAGTTGGCCACGAAGGCGAGGGAGTAGAGGGCGTCGACCCCGAGCCCGATCACGCGTCGGTCGGGCAGGAGGACCGTCGCGGCGAGCAGGGTCGCGACGACGACGACCAGGGCCGCCGGCAGGAGGCGTCGGACCCGGCGACGGTAGAAGTCGGCCAGCGAGATGCGGCCCGTCCGGGCGTGCTCCCGGAGCAGCAACCCGGTGATCAAGAAGCCCGAGATCACGAAGAAGACGTCGACGCCCACGAAGCCGCCGTGCGGCCAGCCCGAGACGTGCTCGAGCACGACCGCGACGACGGCGACGGCGCGCAACCCCTGGACGTCGCGACGGAAAGCTGCCGACCCGCCGCCCGTCGAGGAAGCACCACCCCGACGCGACGACGAGGGAGCGGACGGAGGGCGGTGGGGGGTCGAGTCGGACATGCTTCTCTCTCGGGTCGGAATCACGTGACATACCAATATCTCACGTCGCATCCCGAACGACAAGGGCGGTCGGTCTCGCCGGCCGCCGCCACGGTCCCCGCGCGTTACGCAGCGTTGCCCCGCGACGCCCACCAGCGACGTGCCGCCCGTAGCGTGGGACGCATGGCCACCAGCGACACCATCTCGAACCTGCTCGACGAGCGACGGACCTTCGCCGCGCCTCCTGCGCTCGTCGAGGGGGCCAACGTCACCTCGGCCGAGCACGCCCGCGCGGCCGCCGACCCCGTCGCGTTCTGGGCCGAGGCGTCGCAGCGGCTCGACTGGCACAAGCCGTGGACGGTCGCGCACACCTGGAAGCCCGTGACCGAGGGGCCGGACGGCACGCTCACCGTGCCCGAGGCGACCTGGTTCGCCGACGGAACGCTCAACGTCGCCGTCAACTGCGTCGACCGGCACGTCGACGCCGGCCTCGGCGACAAGGTCGCCCTGCACGTCGAGGGCGAGCCCGGCGACCGTCGTGACATCACCTACGCACAACTGCAGCGCGAGGTCGTGAAGGCCGCCAACGGCCTGCGATCGCTCGGCGTCGAGAAGGGCGACCGGGTGGTCGTCTACCTGCCGGTCATCGCCGAGACGATCGTCGTGACGCTCGCCATCGCCCGACTCGGCGCGATCCACTCGCTCGTCTTCGGCGGCTTCTCGGGCGAGGCGTTGAAGTTCCGCGTCGAGGACACACGGGCCAAGCTGCTGGTCACGACCGACGGGCAGTTCCGACGAGGGTCCGCGGTGCCGGTCAAGGCGAACGCCGACCACGCCGTCAGCGGCGACAACGAGATCGAGCACGTCCTCGTCGTGCGGCGCACCGGCGAGCAGACGCCCGACGTGCCGTGGACGGACGGCCGCGACCTCTGGTGGCACGACGTCGTCGACGCGCAACCCGACACCGACGAACCCGAGTACTTCGGCGCCGAGACGCCGCTGTTCATCATGTACACGAGCGGCACCACCGGCAAGCCCAAGGGACTCGTGCACACGAGCGGCGGCTACCTGACGCAGGCGAACTGGACCCACTGGGCCGTCTTCGACGCGAAGCCCGACGACGTGCACTGGTGCACGGCAGACCTCGCCTGGGTGACGGCGCACACCTACGAGATCTACGGTCCGCTGTCGAACGGCCTGACCCAGGTGATCTACGAGGGCACGCCCGACACCCCGCACCCGGCCCGCCACCTCGAGATCATCGAGCGCTACGGCGTCACCACGTACTACACGGCGCCGACGCTGGTGCGGACCCTGTCGTCGTGGTTCCCCGAGGGACTGCCCGACACCTACGACCTGTCGTCGCTGCGCCTGCTCGGCACGGTCGGCGAGGCCATCAACCCCGAGGCGTGGGTCTGGTTCCACGAGCAGTTCGGCCGGGGCCGGTGCCCGATCGTCGACACGTGGTGGCAGTCCGAGACGGGGGCCGCCGTCATGGCCCCGCTGCCCGGTGCCGACACCCTCAAGCCCGGCTCGTCGCTGCGGGCACTGCCCGGGCTCTCGACCGCCGTGGTCGACGACGCCGGCGAGCGCGTGCCGAACGGGAGCGGCGGCTACCTCGTCGTGCAGCGGACCGGACCGGCCCTCGCCCGCACGGTCTGGGGCGACCCCGAGCGGTACCGCGACAGCTACTGGGCCACCTACTGGCGGCAGGGCTGGTTCTTCTCGGGCGACGGCGCGAAGTACGACGCGGACGGCGACATCTGGGTGCTCGGCCGGGTCGACGACGTGATCAACGTGTCGGGGCACCGCCTGTCGACCATCGAGATCGAGTCGTCGCTCGTGTCGCACCCGGCCGTCGCCGAGGCCGCCGTCGTCGGCGTGGCCGACGACCGCACCGGCCAGGCGATCGCGGCGTTCGTGGTGCCGTCGACACGGCCGGAAGGAGGCGCGGTGCGGGACGCCGGCGACGTCGCCGAGCCGTCGGTGTGGGCTCCGCTCGCGGGGTCGCTGTCCCCCGTGCTGCGCGCCCACGTGGCCGACCAGATCGGGCCGATCGCCAAGCCCGCGACCGTGTTCGTCGTGCCCGACCTGCCCAAGACGCGCTCGGGCAAGATCATGCGGCGGCTACTGGCCGACATCGTCGACGGCCGCCCGCTCGGCGACACGACGAGCCTGCAGGACGAGACCGTGCCCGGCCGGGTGGCGGCGATCCTCGCGGAGGCGACCCGCGCCTCCTGAGGTCGGGAATCACCGGCCCACACCGAGGGTTACCGTGGTCGGGGCCCGATGACGCGCCTCGCCTCCCCCGTCCCGTTCCGAGAAGAAAGCGTCGTCATGTCGATCTCCGAGACCACCGCCGCCCCGTCCACCCTCCGCACCGCCGAGACGAGCGTGCCGCTCGTGCCGCTGCTCGACGAGCGCTGGAGCCCCCGCTCGTTCGACCCGACCGCCGAGATCTCGGACCGTCAGCTGGACGCCCTGCTCGAGGCCGCCCGCTGGGCACCGTCGGCCGCGAACACGCAGCCGCGTCGCTTCGTCGTCGGCCGTCGCGGCACGGCCACGTTCGACACGATCGTGAAGGCGCTCATGGGCTTCAACGCCGCCTGGGCGGGCAACGCGTCGGCGCTCGTCGTCGCCGTCGCCGAGACCTCGACCGTCGAGGGCGAGGTGCGCCAGTGGGCCGAGTACGACCTCGGCCAGGCCGTCGCCCACCTCACGGTGCAGGCACACGCCGAGGGCTTCCACACGCACCAGATGGCCGGCGTCGAGTGGGACGAGATCGTCGCCGCGTTCGGCCTGACCGACAACCTCAAGCCCGTGACGGTCACGGCCGTCGGCGTCGTCGACGAGGCCGACAAGCTGATCGAGGCCCTCGCCGAGCGCGAGACCGCCCCTCGCGAGCGCCTGCCGCTCAGCGAGCTCGTCCTGCGGCGCGACTAGCAGCTCGGCGAGGCGAGCCCGGGCTGGTGCCTGCCAGCCCGGGCTGGTTGGCTGGGCGCATGTCGATCTCCAGCACGGCCGAGAAGGCCGAACTCCTCCGCTCCCTCCACGTCCCCGGCGACCCGCTGATCGTGACGAACGTCTGGGACAGCATCACCGCGCGCATCGTCGCGGGCGCACCGGGCGTGAAGGCCCTGGCCACCGCCTCCCACTCGATCAGCGAGGCGCACGGCGTCGAGGACGGCGAGGGCCTCGACGTCGACGACATGCTGGCCGCCGCCCGCATCGTGATCCGCTCGGTCGACCTGCCCGTCTCCGTCGACTTCGAGAAGGCGTACGCGACCGACGCCGCCGGCACGCTCGACAACGTCTTCCGCCTGATCGAGGAGGGCGCCGCAGGCCTCAACATCGAGGACAGCATCGGCCAGGCCAAGGCGCCCCTCTACGACATCGACACCCAGGTCTCGAAGATCGCCGCCGCCCGCCGCGCCGGCGACCGCGCCGGGGTGCCCATCGTGATCAACGCCCGGGTCGACGCCCTGGCCGGCGACCCCGACTCGTTCGACGACGCCGTCACCCGCGCCAACGCCTACCTCGACGCCGGCGCCGACTGCGCCTTCGTCCTCGGCCTGGGCACCGAAGACCTCGTGAAGGCCGCCCTCGACCGGATCGACGGCAAGGTCAGCGTCATCTCGAACCCGTCGTCCGTGCCGCTCGCCCGCCTGGCCGAGCTCGGCGTCTCGCGCGTCAGCTTCGGGCCCACCACGATGGGCCTGACGCTCTCGCATCTGCGCGACGCCGCCACCACCCTCACCGCGCGGGGCGACTACCCCGCCGAGCTCGGCTTCTCGTTCTGACCGACGGCCGGTGCGGGCGGGGCTCGCCCACCGGCTGACGAACGACGCGACCCGCGCCTCCCGAGCTCGTGAGAGCCGAGGAGGCGCGGGTCGCGTCGTCAGGGGACGTCACCTAGTCGTCGCGGTCGCCTTTCGAACGATCGCCCTTCGAGTGCCCGTCCCCGGCGCGCTCGTCCTTCTTCCGGTCGGACTCGGACGCCTCGGAGCCGCCCTCGCCGTCCGGCTCGGGCACCTCGTCGCCGTTCCGCTCGATGGTCGCGGCGGCGGCCTGACGCAGTCGCATGCCGGCGAGCTCGTCCTTGGCGAGGGCCGCGGCCTTCTTCTCGCTCTGGGCCGTGTCACGGGGTGGCAGCAGGATGTCGCGCTCGGCCCGGAGGCCGGCCTGCAGCTCGCGACCACGTTCGAGTTCGGCGTCGAACTCGGCTCCGAAGAGCAGGGCGTTGTTCGTGATCCAGAGCCACAGCAGGAACACGATGACCGCACCGAGCGAACCGTACGTCTTGTTGTAGTTCGAGAAGTTCGCGATGTAGAACGCGAACCCCACGGACGCGACCAACCAGATGACCAGGGCCACGAGCGACCCGAGGCTCATCCACTTGAACTTGGGCTGCTTGACGTTCGGGGCCCAGTAGTAGAGCACCGCCACGATCACGACGGCGATGATCGCGAGGATCGGCAGCTTCGCGATGTCCCAGACGAACACCGCGGTGCTGCCCAGTCCCACGAGGTCGCCGACCGTCTCGGCCACGGGGCCGCTGATCACCAGGATGAGGGCGGCGACCACGATGAGCACCACCGTGAACGCCGTGACGCCGAGCATGGTCGGGCGGAGCTTCCAGATCGGACGCCCCTCGTCGATGCCGTAGACGCGGTTCATGGCCCGCCCGAAGGCGCCCACGTAGCCGGAGGCCGACCAGAGGGCACCGAGCACACCGACGATCAGGGCGACACCGGCGGCCGACGACTCGGTCAGCTGCTCGACGGGACCCCGCAGGAGAGCAGCGACGTCCTCCGACCCGAACTGTGAGACCAGGTCGAGCAGCGTCTTGGCCGTCGAGTCCGCCTGCCCCACGACGCCGAGCAGCGACACGATCGCCAGCAGCGCCGGGAAGATCGCCAGAACCGCGTAGTACGTGAGTGCGGCGGCGAGGTCGGTGCACTGGTCACGGGTGAACTCGCGCAGGGTCTTGCCCAGCACGTACCCCCAGGAGGGCTTGGAGACGTCCGACAGGTCTTGCGGCTTGCGCGAGTCGTCGGCGTCGGGTGACTGCTGCTCGCGCTCGGTGCTCTTCTGCGCCATCGGTCAGCGCCTGATCGTCTTGACGATGCCGGCGACGAGCGCGACGACGCCGACGGCGCCGGCCGCTGCGGCCGCCACGACGGGCTTCGGGTCGCGATCGAGGCGCCGTGAGACGCTCGCCTTCAGCCGACGGGCGTGGGCAGGGACGCTCAGCTTGTCCTCGATGGCGTCGAGCGTCGCCGCGAACTCTTCACGGGTACGGGCGAGGTCGAGCTCGATCTCGGGGATGCTCGCGCCGGCGCGTGGCCCGGCCGCGTTCTCGGCGTCCTTGTCGGGAGACGTGCTGCCGTGGGCGTCGTCGCGCTCTTCGGCCGCACGCGCCTCGGCGAGCTCGGCACGGGGGTCGGGCTGGTCGCCCTTCCCGTGCTTCGACCCGCCGTGCTTCTCGTGGTCTCCTGCGTCAGTGCTTCTCGGAGTCATAGCTGCCCTGCCCCTTCAACGCGCTGACGTCGGCCTTCACGCTGGCGACGGCCTTCTCGGGGGTCGGCGGCACGCCCTTCTTGAGGGCTTTGATGCCGAGCAGGGCCAGGACGGCCGTGATCACGAGCAGGACGGCGGCGACGATGAGCGCCGCGAGCCAGGGGGCGACGACCGTCGCCAGCCCCAGGACGCCGGCCGTGATGAGCACGGCGAGCAGGAAGAAGCCGAACAGTGCGGCTCCGACCAACAAGCCGACACCCACCCCGGCCTCTTTGGCCTTCGTGGCAAGCTCGGTCTTGGCCAGCGCGATCTCGCCGCGGATGAGGCGCGAGATCAACTCGGGCAGGCTGCCGATCAGCGAGCCGAGCGAACGTTTGGTGCTCTGTTCGGGTGCCTTCAGGTCACTCACCGACCGTCACCCCCGGCAGCTTGTCGTCGTCGGGGCTGGTGCCCGAGGTCTGCTTCTTGACGTCGTCGGCCTTCTCGTCCACCTTGTCGGCGGCCTTGTGGGCTGCCTCAGTGGCCTTGGCGGCGACCTTGTCGGTGGCGCCCGAGCCCTTGCCCGAGACGGACTTGGCCTTGGAGCCGACCGCGTGGGCGGCGTCGTTCGCGACGTCCTGGGCCTTCTTGGCGACGACCGGAGCGTTCTCCTTCACGAAGCCCTCGGCCTGCTGGACGCCCTTCTGGACGGTCGGGTTCTCCCACAGGCTCTCGGCCTGGTCCTTGATCTTGACGTACGCGCCGCGACCCGCGCGGGCTCCGAGGACGTATCCGACGGCCGCTCCTGCGACGAAGAGGATCTTGCCTTTCATGAGTGCTCCTTGGCTCGTGGTGGCAGGTAGGCCTTCCACGCTGGCACGACCCGGCGTGGACGGCTCAGATTGACCGGGCGACCGGGGACGACGCCGCCCGGCGCCGGCCTGGGGACGAGCCGCCCCCGACACCGCGGTCAGGAGGCGCGGGCCGCCACGAGCGGGACGCCCACCTCGAGCGCGTCGCTGCGCACCGTGGCGACCGCCAGTCGCACGAGGCGCACCGCGCACCAGCAGAACAGCACCACGAGCAGGCCGTTGCGGGCGCCCAGGACGAGCACGGCGACCGGGTTGAGCTCGATCAGCGGCCGGTAGAGGATCGGGAACACGAGCGTCGTGAGCCCCGAGGCCCAGGCGGTCAACACGGCGGGCGTCCGGAACGCCTCGGGACGCGAGGCGTAGCCCACGGCCACGATCGGTACGATCCAGAGCAGGTACTGCGGCGACCCCACCTTGTTGAAGACCACGAACGCGAGCGTGAGGGTGAGGGCGCCGAGCAGCACCGTGCCGAACTCGTCGCCGCGATCACGAGCCGGGACGACGGCCGCGGTGCGCCCGGAGCCCGCCGACCCGCGCCTCCCGGGCTCGGCCCACCGGGGCAGCCCGAAGGTCGCCACGGCCAGCACGCCGGCCAGCAGCACGAGGACGGCGAGCATGACCTGCGTGCTGTCGTTGATCATCCAGGTGTCGCCCGGGCCCATGACCTCGCGCGTGGCGAGGGCGACGTTCTGGTAGACCGAGGCGCCGGGGACGCGCAGCATGGCCATCCAGAGCCAGGGCGTCGAGAGGGTCGCCTCGAGCTGCATCGCCCGTCCCGACTGCATCGTCACGAAGCTCGTGATGTCGTCGGCCCCGCGGCCGAGCAACACGCACGACACGACGACCATGGTGACGAGCACGCCCCCGCGCAGCACGACCGCCCGGTGACGCGACCCGACGACGACCGCCGCGATGACGGCGGCGGGCCAGACCTTAATCCAGGTCGCCGCGGCGAGCAGCAGCCCGGCCACCCGCGGACGCGTGGACAGCAGCATGAGGGCGGCGACGACCAGCGGCGCGCTGAACCCCTCGAGCCGGAGAAAGGCCACGGGGCTGAGCACGAGCGTCACGAGCAGCCACCACCAGGCTGCCCGGTTGTCGACCGTGCGACGACCGCGGTCGGTCAGCAGCCAGAGCGCGACGGCGTTGAGGGCGGTCAGCAGGGCCAGCCAGACGAACTGGTAGTGCTGTTCGCCGAAGACGTTCGGCAACACGATCGGGACGATCGCCCCGGCCGGGTAGACCCACGAGAAGTCGAGGACCGGCCAGACGCCCTCGCTCAAGGCCCCCGTCGCCCACAAGCGGTAGAGCGGCAGGTCGCCGCTCACCCCGCCGCCGATCATCAGCGGCGTGAGCGCCAGGAACA
The DNA here is from genome assembly GCF_014839405.1 of Frigoribacterium sp. CFBP 13605. NCBI lineage: Bacteria > Bacillati > Actinomycetota > Actinomycetes > Micrococcales > Microbacteriaceae > Frigoribacterium > Frigoribacterium sp. CFBP 13605. Next base: position 9,138 of record NZ_JACYNS010000015.1, read on the forward strand.
CGGCGGCGTGCACGGCGACGAAGCCGTAGAGCAGCCCGCGCGGATGCGCCTGCACGCGCGACCAGGTCCGGCGGAGGCGCGTGGGGAGGGGCGCAGGCGCGACGGCGCTCGAGGTGGTCACGCCTCGAATGTACGGCCGCGTCCTTGCCGTTGTCTTTCCGGCAGGTGAATCCATCGGAAGATCACTCTCGAGACGGAGGTCCGACCGGTGTACGGTGCCGACCATGGACCGACGACGTTCCGCAGACGCAGGCGAGGTCACCCCGCCGACCGACGACACGCACGCACCCGACGAGCTCGGAAGCGTCGACGACGACCTGGCCGTCGACCGGGGGCGCCCGATCGGCTTCTGGTTGAGGCTCGTCGACGGGCTGATCGACCGGCGCTTCGAGGAGGTCCTCGACGAACACGGGGTCACCCGCCGGCAGTGGCAGCTGCTCAACCTGCTGGAGCGCGGCCCGGCGACCCGCGCAGCACTCGACGGAGCCGTCGCGCCCTTCCTCGACCCGGCCACGGGCGAGTCCAGCTCGGACCACCTCGCCGAGCTGGTCGAGAGCGGCTGGGTGAGCCTCGCGACCGACGGGGTCGGTGACGATCGCTACGCCCTGACCGAGCGCGGGAGCCTCGCGCACCGCAAGCTCGTCGACGTGGTCGAGGGCATCCGCGACGAGACGGTCCGGGGGGCCGAGCCGGGAGCCCACGCGACCACGGTGCGCTTCCTGCGCAGGGCTGCACTCAACCTCGGCTGGCGCCCCTGAGCGCCCGGCCTGCCCGCGGGCCGAGGGCCGAGGGCCGAGGGGCTAGGGGCGAGGGCCGACGACCGCAGGAGGCGCGGCGTCAGCCCCGCAGGAACACCCACCAGATCATGAGCATCGTCACGACGAACCCGCTGACGAAGTTGAGCGCCAGGAAGCGTCGCCACCCGCGGTTGACCTCTTCGGCCCGGTCGTCGGTCACGTTCCACCAGGGGGCGCAGCTGATCGCGTAGGGCAGGGTGAGCAGGGCCGCCAGCGGGCCGGGCCACTCGGTGAAGGTCAGCAGCACGCCGGCCAGCAGGTAGGCCACCACCGAGAGGCGGACGGTCGCCCGGGCGCCGATCTCGGTCGCGATCGACGAGATACCGCCCTCGCGGTCGGCGAGCACGTCCTGGACGGCTCCGAACGCGTGGCTCGCGACGCCCCAGAGGAAGAACGCGCCGAGCAACGCCCACAGCTGGGGCGTGAACGTCGCCCCGGCCAGCACGAGACCGTAGACGGCCGGGCTGACGAAGTGCGTGCTCGAGGTGACCGAGTCGACGAAGGGGCGCTCCTTGAAGCGCAGGCCGGGAGCCGAGTAGGCGATCACGGCGAAGACGCTGACGGCGAGCACGAGCCAGCTGAGCGGGTCGCCGATCGCCACGAGGAACACCAGGAAGGGGACGTTCGTGACCACTGCGGCGCGCAACGTCGTGCGGTGCAGGCTGCGGTCGAGCAGTGCACCCTCGACGCCGCCCTTGCGCGGGTTGTGCAGGTCGCTCTCGTAGTCGAAGACGTCGTTGATGCCGTACATCGCGAGGTTGTAGGGGATCAGGAAGTACAGGGCGCCGACGATCAGCACGAGCCAGTTCACCGGGCCGAGAGCGTTCTCCGCCGCGAAGAAGAGGACGGCCTCCGTGCCGGTCGGCGTCACGTCGACCTGGGACAACGGCTGGTACGACCCCAGGTAGCCGGTCGTCACCGGTGCGAGCAACGAGGTCAGCACGTACGCCGCCGCGAACGGGAACGCCGTGTTGATCCAGCTCAGGGGCCGGGACGAGACGAACAGGGCCTTGATCGTGTTCACGAGCGCGCCTCCTCGACGGTCGTCGACCCGCCGGCCGCCGGCGCCGCGGGGGCGCGGGGCGTCTTCGGGCCGCCGAGCAGCACCCACACCGACGGCAGCAGGACGAGTGCCGCGACCGCGTAGGCGAAGTCCTCGAGCGGGGCGATGCCGACGAAGACCCCGCTGATCCGGGCGGCGTCGTAGCCGACCAGCCCGATCCCGATCATGACGTTGTCGAACACGGCGGTCATCACGAGCAGCACGCCGGTCGCCAGGCCCGCCCCCAGCAGTTGCTCGCGCCGCCGCCGCGACCTCTCGGCCGGGGACGAGGAGGCGCGCGCGGCTCGGCCACGCACGCCTGCGGTCACCAGCGCCAGCACCCCGAGCACCGCGACGATCGACAGGAACACCGCGTTGACGGCCCAGTAGGTCACGACGCCACGCCGTCCACCGATCGACCGGCCTGCGTGGAGCTCGCGTCACGTCGGTCGAGCACGACCGCCGCAGCCATCCGGGCCGCGGCCAGCAGGTTCATCGTCAGGTAGCAGAGCAGCGTCAGGAAGAAGACCTCTTCGAGCGGCAGCTCGGTCGCCACCAGCACGCCGGTCATGAACGAGGTCTCGCCGCGGAAGAAGATGCCGAGGTCGATGCCGACGACGTCCCAGACCAGGAAGAACACGACGCCGACCAGCAGCGTCACCGCCGCCCGGGGCACGTCGCGCCAGAAGAACAGGCGGAACCTGCGGTCGAGCATCACCATGCCGAACAGCGAGACGAGCAACGCCGCGAGGTAGACGAACCCCATCAGCCGACGGCGGGCTCGGGGAGCGGCTCGGTGCTGGTGTCGCCGCGCAGGTTCTTGAGCAGCACCTCGGCGCTGATCAGGCACATCGGCAGGCCGATGCCCGGGCGGACCGACCCGCCGGCGTAGAACAGCGAGTCGACGTGCGTCGAGACGTTGCCGGTGCGGAACAGGGCGCTCTGGGCGAGCGTGTGCGCGGGGCCGAGCATGCTGCCGCTCCAGGCGTTGACGTCGTCGACGAAGTCGCGCGGACCACGGGTGCGCCGCACCACGATCCGCTCGGCGAGGTCGGGCACGTGCGCCCACTCGGCGATCTGGGCGATGACGCCGTCCGCGAGACGCTCGATCATCGGATCGCCGTCACCGTCGACGTCGCCCGAACCGAGGGCCGGGTCGGCGGGCAGCGGCACCAGGACGAAGAGGTTCGTGTGCCCGGCGGGCGCGGTCGACGGGTCGACGGTGCTCGGCTTGCAGACGTACAGCGACGGGGGGTCGGGGATGCGCTTGTCGGCGCCGAAGATGCGCTCGAAGTTCTCGTGCCAGTCGCGGGCGAAGAGCAGCGTGTGGTGCTCGAGCTCGGGGATCTCGCCCTCGACGCCCAGGTAGAGCAGCAGGGCGCTCGGCCCGGGGTTCTTCTTCGCCCAGTACGACGAGTCGTAGGTGCGCAGCTCGTGGGGCAGGAGCTGCGTCTCGGTGTGGTGCAGATCGGCCGCGCTCACGACGAGGTCGGCGTCGACGCGGTGCGTCGCTCCCTCGGCGTCGGTCCAGTCGACCCCGGTCGCCTCGGCGGTCGCCTTCGAACCGCGCGGCAGGGCTGCGCCCTCGACCCCGAGCGGCTGCGTCACGATCCGGGTCACGGTCGCGCCGGTCACGACGGTCACCCCGGCCTCGACGGCCACGTCGCGGATGGCCTCGATCACCGAGATGAGGCCGCCCTGCGGGTACAGCACGCCGTCGTCGAGGTCGAGCGTGCTCATGAGGTGGTACATGCTCGGCGTGTCGAACGGCGACGAGCCGAGGAAGACCGCGGGGTACCCCAGGATCTGACGGAGGCGCGGGTCGGTCACCGTGCGGGACGCGTACGAGTCGAGGCTCGTCAGCAGCAGCCGGGCCAGCTTCGGCAGGCGGACCAGCACGTCTCCGCGCAGCAGGGGCGTGAGGCTGCCGAAGCTCGTGTAGAGGAACCGCCGTTTGGCGATCTCGTAGGTGTCGCGGGCGGACCGGAGGTACCGGCGCATGCGCTCACCGCTGCCCGGTTCGACGCGCTCGAACAGCTCGACGTTCTCTTCCAGGCCGCGCGGGACGTCGATCGGCGCACTCGCCGCGGGGTCGTCGGGCGTGGGCTCGAACAGCACGCGGTAGCCCGGGTCGAGTTCGACGAGGTCGAGGCGCTCGGCGGCCGACGTGCCCATCAGGCGGAAGAAGTGGTCGAAGACCTCGGGCATGAGGTACCAGCTCGGGCCGAGGTCGAAGCGGAAGCCCTCGTGGCTCCACGACCCGGCACGGCCACCGACCTCGTCGTTCTTCTCGAGCAGGGTGACCTCGTGGCCCTCGCGGGCGAGCAGCGCAGCCGAGGCCAGGCCGCTGATGCCGCCGCCGATCACGACGACGCGGCGGCCGTGGCGGGTGACGCTCAGGCCGTGCGACTCGTCGGACGCCCCGGTGCCCGCACCCGTCGCCCCGCGGTCGACCGTGTCGCGGCTCATGCGCGGGCCTCGGGCAGCCGGGTGACGCGACCGGCGGCGGCGCCCGCGGCGATGCGCACCTTGACCGGGTTCGGAACGCGCACGCGCGCCCGGACCAGCGAGGAGGCGGGGGTCGCCTCGAGACGCCGGTTCAGCTCGGCGAACAGGCCGTGGGCCAGTGCCACCGCCCGACGCGAGGACGTCGGCAGCACGGGGATGATCTCGCCGCTCACGCGGAGGTCGTCGTCGATGTCTCGCACCAGTCTCGTCTTGGTCTGCTCGTCGAACGTGGTCACGTCGACTCCGGGGAAGTAGCTGCGGCCGAGCTGCTCGAAGTCGGCCGCGAGGTCACGCAGGAAGTTGACCTTCTGGAAGGCCGCACCGAGGCGCCGGGCGCCCTCTTCGAGTTCGGCGACCGTGCTCGGGGGGAAGGGGTGCCCGTGGAGGAACGCCTTGAGGCACATCAGGCCGACGACCTCGGCCGACCCGTACACGTAGGCGTCGAACGACGCCTGGTCGTGCTCGCGGGCACTGAGGTCGGCCCGCATCGACGCGAAGAACGGTGCGGTGAGCTCGGCCCCGAACCCGGTGGCGCGGGCGGTGCGGGCGAAGGCGTGCACGACCAGGTTGGGGCTGAAGCCCTCGACCAGGGCCCGCTCGGTCTCGGCCTCGAAGCCGTCGAGCAACCGGCCCGCTGCGTCGGCGCCCAGACCGGCCTCGGTCGCGGGGCCGTCGACGATCTCGTCCGCCACGCGCACGAGCGCGTACACGTTCTCGACGTGCTGCCGCACCTCGCCGCCCAGCAGGCGCGAGGCCAGTCCGAACGACGTCGAGTAACGGCGGATCACGCCTCCCGCGGTCGCGTCGGCCACGGAGTCGTACAACGACAAGCCCGTCATCGCACCCTCTCGAGGACGTCCTGGACGACCGGCGTCAACGCCTCGCGCAACGACTCGGGCACCTCGGCCCGGTCGAGCACGTCGAGCGCACGGCGGGCGTGCTGCTCGACGAGTCCCTCGGCGAAGGAGCGGGCGCCGCAGACCTCGAGGCGACCACGGACGTGTTCGGCCTCGGCCTCGCTGAGGTCGGCCTTGCCGATGAACGGCTGGATCGTGAACCACTCGTCAGTGGTCGCGGCGTGGGCGACGAGCACCGTGCGCTTGCCCTCGCGGAGGTCGCCGCGTGTGGTCTTGCCGGTGGCCTCTTCGGCGCCGAAGACCCCGAGCAGATCGTCGACCACCTGGTACGCGACCCCGACCTCGCGGCCGAAGTCGCCGACCGCCGTGACGACGGCCTCGCCCGCGCCCGCCAGGACGGCACCCGCCTGCAGCGGTGCCTCGAACGAGTAGACGGCCGTCTTGGCGCGCTCCATGTCGAGGATCTCGTCGACGGTCGGCAGCTCGGCGGACAGGGAGAACTCGACGTCGACCATCTCTCCGCCCGCGCTGACGAAGATCGCCTCGTCGAGCAGGTCGAGCAAGCGCGTGCGGACGTGGTCCTGGCAGCCGATGCCGAGCAGCATGCGGCTGGCCCCGGTCAGCGCGAGGTCGCCGGCGATGACGGCGGCCGACATGCCCCGGTGCTCGGCCGCGGGGGTCGGGATGCCCGCCGTCGTGGCGGTGTCGCGGTAGCTGCCCGAGACGTTGGGGATGCCGCGTCGCGAGAAGTCGCGGTCGATGACGTCGTCGTGGACGATCAGGGCCGTGTGCAGCAGCTCGAAGGCCGCGCCGACCCGGGCCACGGCCTCGTCGTCGGTGCCCCCGAGGGCGTCGTAGGCCGTGAAGACCATGCGGGGCCGGAAGCGCTTGCCCCCGGCGCTGTTGCGCTCGAGCACCGACCAGAGATCGACGTACCGCCAGCCCACGGACTCGGCGCGGCGCTTGGCCAACGCGAAGAAGTCGTCGAGGACGGCGTCGACACGATCGTGTCTCGCCCGCGTGCCTGCGTGCAGGTGATCACCGTCCACCAGGGCAGACTACCTCTCATGACCCGTGAGATCTCGACGCATCCCCAGCCGACGTCCGGTGACCGCCCGGGCGCGCACGACGAGCTCGTGGTGCTCCTCGACGACGAGGGCACGCCCATCGGCACGACCGCGAAGGCGACCGTGCACACCGCCACGACGCCGTTGCATCTGGCGTTCAGCTGTCACGTCACCGACGAACTCGGCCGCGTCCTGGTCACCCGACGAGCCCTGTCGAAGAAGACCTGGCCCGGCGTCTGGACCAACTCGTTCTGCGGCCACCCCGCCCCCGGCGAGACGCCGGCCGAGGCGTTGATGCGGCGCGCCCACCAAGAGCTCGGCATGGAGGTCCGCGACGTCGAGGTGATCCTGCCCGAGTTCCGGTACCTCGCCACGGACGCCTCGGGCGTCGTCGAGAACGAGATCTGCCCGGTCTTCACGGCCCGCGCCGTCGGCCTGCCCGATCCCTCGCCCGACGAGGTCGCCGAGTGGGCGTGGGTCGAGCCCGGAGAGCTGCGCGACGCGGTCGCGGCGGCACCCTTCGCCTTCTCGCCCTGGTTGGGCTGGCAGCTGGCGGCCTGGCCCACCTGAGCGAGACGGACGACGAAGGCTCCTCCGGGGACGACGAGGGTTCCTCCGGGGACGACGAAGGCGCGAGCCGGATCGCCTGACCCGGCCCGCGCCTCCTGCGGTCCTGTTGTTCGACGCCGCCTAGCGCGGACGCATCGCGTACGCCGCGGGGCAGTCGAACGGGTCGCGGGCCGAGAGGCCGACGCGGTTGAGGTACCGGATGACGATCGCGTACGACTTGCCGATCGTCGTCTCGGTGTAGGGGATGCCGTGCTCGGCGCAGTGCGCCTTCACCAGGGCGCTGGCCGCGCGCAGGTTCGGACGCGCCATGCTCGGGAAGAGGTGGTGCTCGATCTGGTAGTTCAGCCCGCCCATGAAGGCGGTCGAGTGCCGACCCGTGATGTTGCGCGAGGTGAGCACCTGCTTGCTCAGGAAGTCGACCTTCGCACCCTCGGGGATGATCGGCATGCCCTTGTGGTTCGGGGCGAAGGACGACCCCATGTAGAGGCCGAAGACGGCCATCTGCACGCCGATGAAGGCAAAGGCCATGCCGAGCGGCAGGAACCAGAAGACGACGCCGAAGTAGGCGACGAGGCGCACGGCGATCAGCGTGATCTCGAGCGCGCGGCCCTCGACCTTGTCACGGCCGAGCAATGTGCGGAACGAGGTCACGTGCAGGTTGACGCCCTCGCCGAGCAGCAGGGGGAAGAAGAAGTAGCCCTGACGGCGGGTGATGAAGCCGAGCACGCCGCGCTGCTTCGCTGCGTCCTCTTCGAGGAACGAGATCGTGTCGAACGCGATGTCGGGGTCTTTGCCCTTGGTGTTCGGGTTGGCGTGGTGGCGGCTGTGCTTGGTCATCCACCACGCGTAGCTGATGCCCACGACGCCGGCCGCGAGGACGCGACCGACCTTGTCGTTGCGCGTGCCCGACTCGAACACCTGGCGGTGCGCGGCCTCGTGCGTGAGGAACGCGAACTGCGTGAGGATGACGCCGAGGGCAGCGGCGATCAACAGCTGGAACCAGCTCGAGCCCAACAGGACGAACCCGGTGGCCGCGCCGCCGAGGCACGCGACGAGGACGACGAAGACCGTCACGTAGAAGCCGGTGCGGCGTTGCAGCAGGCCCGCCTCGCGCACGGACTTGAGCAGGCTCGAGTACGTGCTGGTCGGCTTGCCGACCTGTCCGGCGACGGTGGGGCGGAACCCGGCGGGTGCCGCACCTGCCGGTGCGTGGACGATCCGCGGGTACGCGGTTCGGGGGGTCGTGGGGACGGTGGCGGTCATCGGGCTCCCGCGGCTGGTCGACTTCTCAGCCGGGTGGATGGGCCGGAGGCGGCCCGAAGATGGTGCGAACGTAACGGCGTGGGCTGGGAAGGTGTCGGGAGGTCGCCGTGCAGGAGGGTTGCAGCTTCCCGTATTTCACACGTAACCTATCGTCGATGACAGCGAGTTTCGTCGAGCGGCTCAGCGGGGTGGTGCACGACCTCGAGCAGGTGCCCTACAGGACGGGCGAACGCGACGCCCATCAGGGCCACGGCCTGCGGGACTCCGCCCTCGGGGCGGCGGCGTCGGACGCACCGGCCCACGAGATCGAGATCTCCGGACTCGAGGTGCTCGTCGGGCTCTGGCCCGACGCGAAGGACGGCCACGGTTCATGGCTCGGGGGCGGCACCGTGGTCGGCATCGGGCCACGGCCCGCCACGGTCGTGGCGGGCTACGCCGACCTGCTCTTCGTGAGCACCGAGGGCGTCCGACGCACCTACTACCGACTGCTCACCGTCGACCATCCCGACCCCGACGTCGCGACGGTGCGCCTCCTCGAGTGCGTGAAGGAGGTCCGGCCCGGCTGGCGGTCCACGTGGGCCGACACCACCACCGCCTACACCCGGGTCAGCCGGTTGCCGACCGGCGTGCGGATCGCGATGGGGTTGGACACGGCCGAGGGGCTGGCCTCCACCCGACGTTCGCTGGACGGTGTGCTCGCGGGGTTGTCGCTCGAGGCCGAAGGGGTGCTGCGGGTGACGCCTGCCCACATGGCACGTCAGCTCGGGACGCTCAGGGGCCGCGGCTGGCCGTTGACGCTCGGCACCGTCCGCCGCCTGGCGTTCAGGAGCGCGCGGTAAACTCGGCGGGTCCCCCACCCGTGAAAGAGGTCTCGTGACGCCTGCGCACCACGACTCCGGCGCGACCGCCCCCGTGGCGTCGCCCGACCCCTCGGGCAGGGGCGTCGACCCGTCGCTCTCCGCGTACTGGCCCGTCCCCGTGCTGCGTGCCGTCCCGGCCCTCGCGGCCGCGGCGGCCATCACCTTCAACCCCGACCACTCGCCCCAGGTCGGCCTGCTGACCTTCGGGGCGGCGGCGGTCTCCGGCGGTGTCGTGCTCGCCGTCGGATCGGCCCTGCGCCTCCACGACCGCTCGAGCCGCACCATCGCCGTCCTGCAGGGCGTCGTCGGTGCCGTGATCGGCGCCCTCTGCCTCGTCTTCTCGCACGGCCAACTGCCCGTGCTGGTCGCCTTCGTCACGGCCTGGGCCGTGCTGACCGGCGGCCTCGAACTGCTCACCGGCCTGCGACGTCGTCGTCGCTCGCCGCTCGCCCGTGACTGGACGACCGTCGGCGTGCTCACCCTGGTGCTGGCCCTGGTCTTCCTGGTCGTCCCGCCGGACTACAGCCAGCAGCTCGGCGGCATCGAGCAGATCGAGGGCGAACTGACCTCCTCGACCGTGCTCGTCGGCATCCTGGGCGCCTACGGCGCCCTGGTCGGCGTGTTCCTCGTGATCGCCGGCCTCTCGCTCAAATGGCAGACCGGGCACCCGGCCCCTGCCGACACCCCTGACGACAAGGGACGAACGTCATGACCCACCCCACCTGGCGCGACCGGTTCCGCCCCGCCGAGTTCCTCGGACTGTCGGGCGTCTTCGCCGCCTTCGTCGGCCTCGTCGTCCTCATGACGACGCGCGACCTCCAGCTGGCGCTGATCTTCCTCTGCATCGGCTTCATCGTCGCGCTCGTCACGATCGCCATGCTCGCGCTCGCGGCCAAGCCCAACGACGACGAGCGACACGAGATCGACGACGCCGACAAGCCGCGGGGCCACTGACGCGACGCTGATCGACCGCCGCAGTCTCCCGGCCGCTGCCCGTCCCTGCCCGTCGGCCGCCGCTCCGCCGCGGCCCGTCGGCCGCTGCTCCGTCGCACGGCGCCCTCGGGTGCGCGGGCCGTCCTGACGGGCCGACCGGCGCCTCCTGGGGTCAGGCCAAGCGGTCGACGAGCTGCGCCGCGATGCCCGTGTAGGTCGCCGGGGTCAGGGCCACGAGGCGCTGCTTGGCCTCGTCGGACACGTCCAGGCCCTCGACGAACGCGACCAGTTCGGCCTGGCCGACGCGCTTGCCGCGGGTCAGCTCCTTGAGCATGGCGTAGGGGTCGTCGATCGAGGATCGTCCGGCGACGACCTCGGCGCGGATGACGGTCTGGATGGCCTCGGCGAGGACCTCCCAGTTGGAGTCGAGGTCGGACTCGAGGGTCACGGTGCCGACGGCGATCTCGCCGAGGCCGCGACGCAGGTTGTCGAGCGCGAGCATCGAGTGGCCGAACGCGACCCCGATGTTGCGCTGTGCCGACGAGTCGGTGAGGTCGCGCTGCTGACGGCTGGTGACCAGGGTCGAGGCCAACGAGTCGAAGAGCGCCGACGAGATCTCGAGGTTGGCCTCGGCGTTCTCGAAGCGGATCGGGTTGATCTTGTGGGGCATGGTCGACGAGCCGGTCGCCCCCGCCTGCGGGATCTGCGTGAAGTAGCCCATCGAGATGTACGACCACACGTCGGTGGCGAGGTTGTGCAGCACCCGGTTGGCGTGGGCGACGCGCGAGTAGAGCTCGGCCTGCCAGTCGTGCGACTCGATCTGCGTCGTCAGCGGGTTGAAGGTCAGCCCCAGGGCGTCCTCGACGAAGGAGCGGGCCGTCTCGGGCCAGTCCAGCCCGGGGTCGGCGACGACGTGCGCCGAGAACGTGCCGGTCGCCCCGCTGAACTTGCCGAGGAACTCGGTGCCGACGATCTGCGAGCGCAGTCGCTGCAGGCGGTGCGCGAACACGGCGAACTCCTTCCCGACCGTGGTCGGCGTCGCCGGCTGCCCGTGGGTGTGCGCGAGCATCGGCACGTCGCGGGCGTCGGTGGCCCAGGTGGTGAGGGCGGCGAGCACGGCGTCGAAGGCCGGGAGCCAGACGTCGAACAGGGCCGCCTTGACGGTGACCGCGTACGACAGGTTGTTGATGTCCTCGCTGGTGCAGGCGAAGTGGGTGAGTTCGGCGATCCCGTCCAGCCCGAGCTCGGCCAGCCGTGCCCGCACGAAGTACTCGACGGCCTTGACGTCGTGACGGGTCGTCGCCTCGAGGCCGGCGAGCTCGTCGATCGCCGCCTGGCCGAAGTCGGTGACGACGGCCCGCAGCGCCCGCTTCTGCTCGTCGTCGAGCGGCGTCGAGCCGAACGCACGGCGGTCGGTCTGGGCTATCAGCCATTCGACCTCGACGTGCACGCGGGCCCGGTTCAGCCCCGCCTCGCTGAGGTGGTCCCCCAGCGTACCGACCGACGAGCGGTAGCGGCCGTCGAGCGGGCTGAGGGGCTGAGGAGGCAACGTCATGACTGTCCCTTGCGGAGTGCGGGTTCGATCTGGCGGAAGAGGGCCGAGCAGGCGCGCTCGACCATGTCGAGCACCTCGTCGAAGAGTGCTGCGTCGGAGTAGTACGGGTCGGGGACGTCGAGACCGCCACCCGCCGGCGCCGCGTCGGGAGCGAAGGTGAGCAGCAGCTGCACCTTCGAGCGGTCGGCGTCGTCGCCTGCCCAGGCCCGGAGGATGCGTTCTTGGCCGCGATCGAACGCCACCACGAGGTCGTAGCGCGCGAAGTCGTCGGCCTCGAACTGCTTCGCCCGGTGCCGGGAACCATCGTAGCCGCGGCGCTCCAGGGCCTCGACGGTGCGGGGATCGGCCCCCTCGCCGACGTGCCAGTCGCCGGTGCCCGCGCTCGTGACCTCGACCCGGTCGCCGAGGCCCGCGTCGTCGGCGAGCGAGCGCAGCACGGTCTCGGCCATGGGCGAGCGACAGATGTTGCCCGTGCAGACGAAGCAGATGCGGAACCGGTTCACCGCTTCCGGTCACCCCGCCCGACCACGGGGCGGACGACGACGCCGATGGCCCAGGCGAAGACCGCGAGCACGACGGCACCGATCACGCCCCACCAGAAACCGTCGATCGTCAACCCGAAGCCGAAGAGATCCGAGATCCACGCCACGATCAGCAGCAGCAGCCCGTTCACGATCAATGCGATCAGGCCGAGCGTCAGGATGTAGAGGGGGAAGGCCACCACCCGGATCGCCGTGCCGACCACGCCGTTGACGATGCCGAAGACCAGGGCGAGCAGCAGGAAGGTCACGATCGTCTCGAGGGTGCCCCCTGCTCCGTAGGGCGTCACCGTCACCCCCGACACGAGCAGCGTGGTGAGCCACAGGGCCACCGCGTTGATGAGCAGCCTCACGACGAATCGGGTCATCCCCCCATCATGCCGACCTCTCCTCCACGGGCGGTAGTGCCCGACCGGATCCCCCGAGGAGGCGCGGTGCCCTGCCGCGACGCGGCCCCCGCCCCATAGGCTGGCCGCGTGACCACTCCCGTCCGACTCCGTCCCGAGATCGCCGCCCTCCCGCCCTACCGCCAGGGCAAGCAGGCGTCCCCCGACGCCTTCAAACTGTCGTCGAACGAGAACCCGTTCGAGCCCCTCCCCTCGGTCGTCGAGGCCGTCCGTGGCGCCGTCTCGCTCAACCGTTACCCCGACGCCTCGGCGACTGCCCTGCGGACGGCCCTCGCCACCCGGTTCGGCGTCACCGTCGACGAGGTGCACGTCGGCGCGGGGTCGGTCTCTTTGCTGGCCCAGTTCGTGCTCGCCGCGGCCTCGGTCGGCGACGAGGTCGTCTACGCCTGGCGTTCGTTCGAGGCCTACCCGGGGCTCGTCACGGTGGCCGGTGCGACGAGCGTCCAGGTGCCGCTGCGGGCGGACGGGGGCCACGACCTCGAGGCCATGGCCGCGGCCGTCACCGACCGCACCCGCGTCGTCATCGTCTGCTCCCCCAACAACCCGACGGGCACCACGGTGTCGACGGGCGAGTTCGAGTCGTTCATGGCCGCGGTGCCCCACGACGTGCTCGTGCTGCTCGACGAGGCGTACGCCGAGTTCGTCACCGACAGCACGGCCGTCGACGGCGAGACGCTCACCGAGCTGCACCCGAACCTCGTCCTGCTGCGCACCTTCTCGAAGGCGTACGGGCTGGCCGCACTCCGCGTCGGGTACGCGATCGGCGCCTCCTACCTGCTCGACGCCGCGCGGGCCACGGCCATCCCCCTCGCCGTCACCGAGCAGGGCGCGGCCGCGGCCCTCGCCTCGCTCGACCACGCCGACGAGCTGCTCGGGCGGGTCGACCGCATCGTCCTGCTGCGCGACCAGGTGCGACGCGCCCTGATCGACCAGGGGTGGACGGTGCCCGAGGCGCAGGGCAACTTCGTCTGGCTCGCCACGGGCGAGCACACGGCGGCCGCCGCCCAGGTGTTCGCCGACCACGGGGTCGTCGTCCGGCCGTTCGCGGGCGAGGGCGTGCGCGTCACGATCGGCGAGCCGTCGTCGGTCGACAAGCTGCTGCACGCCGCCCAGCAGATCGTCGACCTCACATCCCGGTGACGGCATATGCCGCGGAATAGATTGGACGCCATGTCTTCCTCCGAAGCGACCGACGCGCCGCCGCCCGTCCAGCTCCTGTCGCCGTCGGGCGAGGTGGTCGAGTCGGCTGCGGCCGACGAGTTCCGCCCCTACGTCGACGCCCTCGGCGACGACGGACTCCGCGCCCTGCACCGCGACATGGTGCTGACGCGTCGATTCGACCGCGAGGCCGCGGCACTCGCGCGCCAGGGGCAGCTCGCCCTCTGGGTGCCGAGCCACGGCCAAGAGGGGGCCCAGGTCGGCCTGGCCCACGCGACCCGCCCGCAGGACCACCTCTTCCCGTCCTACCGCGAGCACGCCGTCGCGCTGTCCCGCGGCATCGACCCGGTCGACATCCTGCGTCTGCTGCGCGGTCACACGCACGGCGGCTGGAACCCTGCCGAGCACCAGAACTTCCACGTCTACACGCTGGTGATCGGTTCGCAGACGCTGCACGCGACCGGCTTCGCCATGGGGCTCGGCCTCGACGGCAAGAGCGGCACGGGCGATCCCGAGGTCGACCAGGCCGTGGTCACGTTCTTCGGCGACGGGGCGACCAGCCAGGGCGACGTCAGCGAGGCCCTGGTCTTCGCCGCGAGCTTCCAGACCCCCGAGCTGTTCTTCCTCCAGAACAACCAGTGGGCGATCAGCGTGCCGGTCGCGCGCCAGTCGCGCACGCCGCTCGTCGCCCGGGCCGGCGGCTTCGGCATCCCCGGCACGCAGGTCGACGGCAATGACGTGCTCGCGAGCTACGCCGTCAGCCGCCGCGACCTCGAGGCCGCCCGCGGCGGCGGCGGGCCCCGCTTCATCGAGGCGCTCACCTACCGCGTCGGCGCGCACACCTCGTCCGACGACCCCACCAAGTACCGCACCGACGACGAGCTGCAGTCCTGGATCGCCCGCGACCCGATCACGCGCTTCGAGGCCTTCCTGCGGAACCGAGGCGAGGGGGACGCGTTCTTCGCCGACCTCGAGACCGAGGGCGACGACCTCGGAGCCGACGTCCGTCGGCGCACGGTCTCGCTGCCGAACCCCGACCGCGGCCTCATCTTCGACCACGTGTACTCCGAGCCGCACCCGCTCATGACCGAGCAGAAGCAGTGGCTGGCGACCTACGAGCAGAGCTTCGGCGGCGCGGGCGAGACCGCGACCACCGACGAGGGGGCAGCATGACCGACACCGTCGAGAACCCGACCGGCACGACCGAGTCGGCCCGCGCCTCCGTGCAGTCCATGCCGCTCGGCAAGGCGATCAACGCCGGCCTCCGCAAAGCCATGGCCGACGACCCCCGCGTCCTGCTGATGGGAGAAGACATCGGCACGCTCGGCGGCGTCTTCCGCGTGACCGAAGGGCTGCAGGCCGAGTTCGGCGACAAACGCGTCATCGACACCCCCCTCGCCGAGTCCGGCATCGTCGGCACCGCCATCGGACTCGCGATGGGCGGCTTCCGCCCGGTCTGCGAGATCCAGTTCGACGGCTTCATCTACCCCGGCTTCGACCAGATCACGTCGCAGCTCGCCAAGCTGACCAACCGGCACGAGGGCACCCTGACGATGCCCGTCGTGATCCGCGTGCCCTACGGCGGGCACATCGGCGCGGTCGAGCACCACCAGGAGAGCCCCGAGGCGTACTTCGCCCACACGGCGGGCCTGCGCGTCGTCAGCCCGAGCACGCCGCACGACGCCTACTGGATGATCCAGGAGGCGATCGCGTCGAACGACCCCGTCATGTTCTTCGAGCCCAAGAGCCGTTACTGGCCCAAGGGCGACGTCGACCTGAGCGACCCGCAGGCACCGCTGCACGCGAGCCGCGTCGTCCGGACGGGCACCGAGGTCACCCTGCTGGGGCACGGCGCGATGGTCAGCGTGCTGCTGCAGGCGGCCGAGATCGCGGCAGCCGAGGGCGTCTCGGCCGAGGTCGTCGACCTGCGCTCGCTCTCGCCGGTTGACTACGGGCCCATCCTCGAGTCGGTCCGCAAGACCGGGCGTCTCGTGGTGGCCCAGGAGGCCCCCGGTTTCGTCTCGGTCGGCTCCGAGATCGCCGCCACCGTGGCCGAGAAGGCGTTCTACTCGCTCGAGGCGCCCGTGCTGCGCGTCAGCGGCTTCGACACCCCCTTCCCTCCTGCCAAGCTCGAGACGCAGTACCTGCCCGACGCCGACCGCGTGCTCGAGGCGGTCGACCGGGCCCTGGCCTACTAGGAGTCACGACATGACCAGCGAATTCACCCTGCCCGACGTCGGCGAGGGCCTGACCGAGGCCGAGATCGTCGAATGGAAGGTCGCCCCCGGCGACAGCGTCGAGATCAACCAGGTGCTCGTCGAGATCGAGACCGCGAAGTCGCTCGTCGAGCTCCCCTCGCCCTACGCCGGCGTGGTCGAGAGCATCCTCGTCGAACCGGGTACCACGGTCGACGTCGGCACCCCGATCATCCGGGTCGGCGACTCGACGGCACCCGCGACCCCGTCGGGTCGGGCCGCCGAGTCCGAGTCCCTCGAGTCGGGCGGACTCGCCCGCACGGCGCAGGTCGTGTCACAGAACGAACAAGCACTCTCCGCGCAGCGTGCCCGCCAGGCCGAGCCCGCGGCGTCCGCCACCTCGGTGCAGAGCTCCTCCCCCGCCGCTCCGGCCCGCTCGGCCGACGCGGTCAGCGCCGACGGCGACACCGGCTCGGTCGCGCACGCCCCCGAGGCCCCGGCCGACTCCGGTTCGGGTGCCGTGCTCGTGGGCTACGGCGCCGCGGGCGGTCACGGAGCGACCCGTCGCCGCCGACCGTCGCAGACCGAGGTCGACGCCCGGCAGCTGCGCGTCGCCGAGCAGGCCCGGCGGCGCCCCACCACGTCGGTGCCCGCCGCCCAGGCCCTGCCGATCATCGCGAAGCCGCCCATCCGCAAGCTCGCCAAAGACCTCGAGGTCGACCTCGCCGTCGTCCAGCCGACCGGCCTGGCCGGAGAGGTCACCCGCGACGACGTCATCCGTCACGCCCAGCAGGCCAGCGTGTTCCGCAACATCGAGACGCCCGAGTGGGGCGAGGAACGCGTCGAGCGCATCCCCGTCAAGGGCGTCCGCAAGGCCATCGCCGCGGCCATGACGTCGTCGGCGTTCACCGCCCCGCACGTCAGCCTGTTCGTCGACGTCGACGCCACCCGCACGATGGAGTTCGTCAAGCGGTTGAAGGCGTCGCCGCAGTTCGCCGGCGTCAAGGTCTCGCCGTTGCTGATCATGGCCAAGGCGATCATCTGGGCCGTGCGACGCAACCCGATGGTCAACTCGGCCTGGACCGACCGCGAGATCCTCGTCCGGCACTTCGTCAACCTCGGCATCGCCGCGGCCACCCCGCGTGGCCTCATCGTGCCGAACGTCAAGGAGGCCCAGTCGATGAGCCTGCTCGAGCTGGCCCAGGCCCTCGAACAGCTGACGCTGACCGCCCGAGACGGCAAGACGACGCCGGCCGACATGCGGGACGGCACGATCACGATCACCAACATCGGCGTCTTCGGCATGGACACCGGCACGCCGATCCTCAACCCGGGCGAGGTCGCGATCGTGGCCCTCGGCACGATCAAGCCCAAGGCCTGGGTGGTCGACGGCGAGGTCCGCTCGCGCATGGTGACGACGATCGGGGCGAGCTTCGACCACCGCGTGGTCGACGGCGACGTCGCCAGCCGGTTCGTGGCCGACGTGGCGAGCGTCCTCGAAGAGCCCGCCCTCCTGCTCGACTGAGCCCGCGCCTCCTCGTCCGTTCCTGGGAACCCCGCGGGCAGCCGGGCCCCGACCTGGCTGGCGACGGACGGCGTGCAGTAACGTCGAGGTCAGGACGACCGGTCATGACCAGATGGGACCACCCTCGGGCGCGACGGACGAGGGGGCCCATGACCGACCGCATCACCGACGGAGCCGTGCCGAAGCACGAGCAGTTGCGCTCCATCGTGCAGCGGCTCGCGGCCGGTCAGCAGCCCGGCTCGGCAATCGCCAGCGAGCGCCAGCTCATGCTCGAGTACGGCGTCAGCCGGATCACGGTCCGCGAGGCCGTGGGGCAGCTCGTGAACGAGGGCTGGCTGACCCGCGTGCGGGGCAAGGGCACCTTCGTGGCCCACCGCGTGGTCCAGTCGACGCTGCACCTCGCCTCGTTCACCGACGAGATGACGAAGCTCGGCCACGTGCCGAGCACGATCGTGCTGGTCAAGGCCGAGACGGCTCCCCCGCCCGAGACGGCCGCGGCCCTCGGACTCGAGGCCGGCGCCTCGGCGTTCCACGTCAAGCGCCTGCGCCTCGCCGACGGCGTGCCGGTCAGCATCGACGACGGCTGGTACCCCGCGGACCGGCTGCCCGGGCTGCTCGACCACGACCTGAGCCGTTCGCTCTACCGGACCCTCGACGGCGACTACGCGACGCCGATCACCCGCGCGACCCAGACGGTCAGCGCCGAGGGGGCCGACGCCGACGTCGCCACGCTGCTCGGCACGAGCGAGGGCGCCCCGGTGATGTACTTCGACCGGATCTCGTTCGCCGGCGACGTCCCGCTCGAACACGCCAAGAGCTGGTACCGATCCGACCGCTACCGTCTGCAGATGCAGGTCGAGTCGGGCACGACGCCCGACTGACTCCTGGCCGCGCCACGTCGGCCTCAGAGGTCGAAGAGGGGCTCCCCCGACTCGACGGTCGTGCCGACGGCCTGCTGCGGGACGCTGTCCGGGGCGCTGTCGAGCACGACGACCGGGATGACGGCCGAGTAGCCCGCCTCGGCCACGACGGCCGGGTCGAAGCGGACCACGACGTCGCCCGCCGCGACGGTCGCCCCCTCGGCCACGACGAGCTCGAAGCCCTCGCCGCCGAGCTTGACCGTGTCGATGCCGACGTGCACGAGCAGGCCGGTGCCCGACCCGCCCACGACGACGAACGCGTGCGGGTGCAGCTTGACGATCTCGCCGGCGACCGGCGAGACGACGGAGACCACACCCCCTCCAGGAGGCGCGCTCGGCTCGACCGCGACGCCCGCGCCCACGAGCTGCCCGGCGAAGACGGCGTCGGGCACCTCGGCGAGGGCCATCACCCGGCCGGCGACGGGCGAGAGGACCGTGGTCACGGCAGCAGGTCGTTGATGTCTTCGGCGAGCGAGTCGGCGATCGTGCCGACGATCACCTGGACGCTGCCCCCCGCGTGGACGACGGCGGTGGCTCCCGCGGCCTTGAGGGCGGCGTCGTCGACGAGCGAGATGTCCCGGACGTCGGTGCGGAGGCGCGTGATGCAGCCCTCGATCTCCTCGATGTTGTCGGCGCCGCCGAGTCCGTCGATCATGGCCTGTGCTTTCGACATGAGCTGTTCTCCTCCGTGGGTCGGTCGCTCGCGGCGACGAGGGTGTCGTCCTAGTTGACACCACCCGTCGGTCTGAGGAAACTACCACTCACTGGTCATGACCGGACAGGACCGGAGGCTCCGCGCTCGACGCGACCCGCGCCTCCGGAACCGCCCCACCCGCACGACACCCGACCCACCCCGCACCACGGCTGCTCACCGACGAGAGGACCACCTGATGACGACGACGACCGAGTCGGCCCCGACCAAGAAGAGGGGCTCGGCCGCGTTCGCGGTGCTGCAGCGCCTCGGGCGCAGCCTCATGCTGCCGATCGCGGTGCTGCCGGCGGCGGGAATCCTGCTGCGACTCGGGCAGGCCGACCTCCTCGGCGCGATCCCCGGCTTCGAGACGGGCGCCTCGGTGATCGGCGCCGCCGGGCAGGCGGTCTTCACCTGGCTGCCGCTGATCTTCGCGGTCGGCATCGCGATCGGCTGGGCGAAGAAGTCGGACGGTTCGACGGCCCTCGCCGCGGTCGTCGGCTACATGGTGATCGACGGCGTCTTCAAGGCCATGTCGCCGGTCGTGCTCGCGGGCCGCGAGACCCCGACGGGCGACCCCGAGGTCATCAACTACGGCGTGCTGGCCGGCATCGTGATGGGCATCCTCTCGGCGATGATCTGGCAGCGCTTCTACCGCACGAAGCTGCCCGACTTCCTCGGGTTCTTCTCAGGCCGTCGCATGGTGCCGATCCTCACCGCCGTCACGGGCCTGGTCGTCGGCGTCGTCATGTCGTTCATCTACCCCCTGTTCAACAACGCCCTCACCGGCATCGGCCAGGCGGTCGCGTCGAACGACGTGGTCGGCAGCGGCATCTACGGCGTCGCCAACCGCCTGCTGATCCCCACCGGCCTGCACCACATCCTCAACTCGGTCGTCTGGTTCCTGGTCGGCGACTACACCAACGCCAGCGGCGAGATCGTCCGGGGCGACCTGAACCGCTTCTTCGCCGGCGACCCGAGCGCCGGCGTGTTCATGACCGGATTCTTCCCGATCTTCATGTTCGCCCTGCCCGCCGCGGCCCTGGCGATCTGGCGTCACGCCCGCCCCGAGAAGAAGAAGCTGATCGGCGGCATCATGCTGTCGACCGCGCTGACGGCGTTCATCACGGGCATCACCGAGCCGCTCGAGTTCTCGTTCATGTTCGTCGCTTGGCCGCTGTACGTGATCCACGCGGTGCTGACCGGCACGTCGATGATGCTGGTCAACGCACTCGACATCCACACCGGGTTCACCTTCTCGGCGGGGTTGATCGACTACGTGCTGAACTTCAACATCTCGCAGAACTCGATCTGGCTCATCCCGATCGGGCTCGGCTACGCGGTCGTCTACTACGTCCTGTTCAGCTTCGTCATCAAGAAGTGGAACCTCAAGACGCCCGGGCGCGAGGACGACGACGCCGCCGGCGCCGAGTCCGTCGAGGCCGCCACGAAGGCGTAGGCGCGCTGCGACACCCCCTGCTCGGCATCACACCCTCGGAACAGGGGGTGTCGTGCCGAGCAGGGGGTGTCGCGCTGTCTCGGGACGCGGGAGGCGCGCTCGGCCGACCCGTGCCTCCTCGTTTTGACAATCATTATCAGTAGCAATAGCGTGACGGCCATGAAGATGCGCTCGCTGCCGACCCTGCTCGTCCTGCCCGCCGCCGCGGCCCTCGTGCTGAGCGGTTGCGCCACGGGCGCCTCGGGCTCGACCGACTCCACCGACGGAGGCGCGATCTCGGTGGTCACGTCGACCAACGTCTACGGCGACATCGCCACGACCGTCGGAGGCGACCTGGTCGACGTCACCAGCATCATCAGCGACCCCTCGCAGGACCCGCACTCGTACGAGGCCGACGCCCGCACGCAGCTGGCCGTCTCGAAGGCCGACGTGGTCGTCGAGAACGGCGGCGGCTACGACTCGTTCGTCGACACGATGGTCGACGCGAGCGGAACCGACGCCACCGTGATCACCGCCGTCGACGTCTCGGGGCTCGACCCCGAGGCCGGGCACGACGACCACGCCGACGAGGCCACCGACGCCGCGAGCGACGACGCCACCGCAGAGGCCGCCGGGCACGGGCACGACGACCACGACCACGCCGCGTTCAACGAGCACGTGTTCTACAGCCTGCCGAGCATGGCGAAGCTCGCCACGGCCCTGGCCGACGAGTTCGGCCGGGTCGACACGGCGAACGCCGACACCTTCACCGCGAACGCCGAGGCCTTCGGCACGAAGATCGCCGACCTGGAGGCGCAGGCCGCCTCGATCAAGACGGCCCACGACGGCGACCCGGTCGCCTACACCGAACCCGTGCCCGGCTACCTCTTCGACGCGATGGGCCTGGTCAACGTGACGCCCGAGCCCTTCTCCGAGGCGATCGAGGAGGGCGACGACGTGTCGCCCGCCGTGCTCAACGACACCCTGAAGCTCTTCACCGACGGGAAGGTCGACCTGCTCGCCTACAACGAGCAGACCTCGAGTCCCGAGACCGAGCAGGTCGAGAAGGCCGCGACCGACGCCGGCGTCGCCATCGTGCCGGTCACCGAGCTGCTGCCCGAGGGGGAAGACTACGTGGCATGGCAACAGAGCAACATCGACGCGATCTCGGCGGCCCTCGGCGAGTGACCGACCCGTCCGGCGCGACCTCCGTCGCCGCCGCCACCCGCGCCTCCTCGGCCGGTGGCGGCGGCGACGCCGTGCTGCGCCTCCGCGACGCCGGGGTCTCGTTCGGCGCCCGCACGCTCTGGTCGGGTCTCGACCTCGACGTGCGGCCGGGCGAGTTCATCGCGGTGCTCGGGCCGAACGGTGCGGGCAAGACGACGATGCTGCGCACGATCCTCGGGCAGCAGCACCTGACCGAGGGCAGCATCGAGTTCCTCGGCCGGCCGGTCGGGCGCGGCCACCGCCGCATCGGCTACGTGCCGCAGCAACGACTGATGGAGTCCGGCACCCCGCTGCGTGCCCGCGACATGATCGCGCTCGGCGTCACGGGCCACCGCTGGGGGCCGCGCCGCGAGACCCCCACCGAACGGGCCCGCATCGACGCCCTGGTCGACGAGGTCGGCGCCACCTCGTTCGCGACCTCTCCGGTCGCGAGCCTCAGCGGCGGCGAGCAGCAGCGCACCCGGGTCGGCCAGGCCCTGGCCGCCGAACCGGCCCTGCTGCTCTGCGACGAGCCCCTCATCTCGCTCGACCTGCGCCACCAGCGCGAGGTCACCCGCCTGATCGACGAGCAGCGGCGGGCCCGCAACGCCGCGGTCGTGTTCGTCACGCACGACGTCAACCCCATCCTCGACGTCGTCGACCGGGTGCTCTACCTCGCCGGAGGCCGGTTCCGCATCGGAACACCCGACGAGGTGCTGCGCGCCGACGTGCTGAGCGACCTCTACGGCACCCCGGTCGACGTGATCCGCACCATGGGGCGCATCGTGATCGTCGGCAGCCACGACGGGCACGACCACCACGTCGACGAACACCTCGACGACGAAGGGCTCGTCCGATGACCGACCTGTGGTCGCAGCTGTTCAGCTTCCAGGACTTCGGCGAGCTGCTCGTGCTGGTGCGCAACAGCGTCGTCGCGGGTGCCGTGCTCGGCCTGGTGGGCGGCCTGATCGGACCCTTCGTGATCACGCGCAACATGCCCTTCGCGGTGCACGGCATCAGCGAGCTCTCGTTCGCCGGCGCCGCCGCCGCCCTGCTGCTCGGCGTGAACGTCGTCAGCGGCTCGCTCGTCGGCAGCCTGATCGCCGCCCTGCTGATCGGGCTGCTGGGCACCCGGGCGCGGGAGCGCAACTCGATCATCGCGGTGCTCATGCCGTTCGGCCTGGGCCTCGGCATCCTGTTCCTGGCGCTCTACCGAGGGCGGTCGGCCAACAAGTTCGGGCTGCTGACCGGCCAGATCGTGTCGGTCGACAACCCGCAGCTCGGCTGGCTCGTCGCCATCTCGGCCGTGGTGATCGTCACGCTGATCGTCATCTGGCGTCCCCTGACCTTCGCCAGCGTCGACCCCGACGTCGCCGCGGCGGCCGGCGTCCCCGTGCGCACGCTCGGCATCGTCTTCATGCTCGTGCTGGGCCTGTCGGTCGCGGTGTCGGTGCAGATCATCGGGGCGCTGCTCGTGCTCTCGCTGCTCGTCACGCCCGCCGCGGCCGCGCTGAGGCTGACCGTGAACCCGCGGCTCGTGCCCGTGCTGAGCGTGACCTTCGCCGTCGTCTCGGTCGTCGGCGGCATCCTGCTCGCCCTGGGCGGGGGCCTGCCGATCAGCCCGTACGTCACCACGATCTCGTTCACGATCTGGCTCGTCTGCCGCCTGGTCGGCTGGCGTCGCACGGCCGCCGCCGTGAAGCCGCGCAGGGGCCCGCGGGTACCCTTGGCACCGACCGGCGTCTGAGGCAGACCGGGGTCCGACACACCTGGTCCCGGTGCACCGGGACCCGACGCACCGAGGTCCGACGCACAGAGGTCCGACACACAGAGAGGCAGGACGCCGTGGTGGTCCGACGCAACACGTGGCAACGCGAGGCCGTGCGAGAAGCACTCGGCACGAGCGAGGGGTTCGTCAGCGCCCAGGCGCTGCACGCCCACCTGCGCGAGACCGGCATCGGCCTGGCCACGGTCTACCGGGCACTCGCCGACCTCGCCGCCGACGGCTCGGCCGACTCTCTGCAGCAAGAAGGCGAGAGCCTCTACCGCGCCTGCACCCCGGGCACGCACCACCACCACCTGATCTGCCGCAACTGCGGCACCACCGTCGAGATCGAGGCCGACGAGGTCGAGACCTGGGCCCAGCACGTCGCCGCGACGCACGGGTTCACCGAGGCGCAGCACGTGGTCGACGTGTTCGGCCTGTGCCCCGCGTGCACGGCCGAGGCCCGCGCGGCCGCCGACGCCTCCTCGATCCGCTGAGCCGCGCCTCCGCGATCCGCTGAGCCGCGCCTCCTCGTCCCGTCGGCGCGCGCCGTCGCGATCGCGTGGCCGCAGCCCCGGGTTCCGAGCGCCGAGCCCCGAGCCCCGAGCCCGAGTCGGGGAGGCGCGGGTTGCGTGGGTCCGGGCGTGTCGCGTAAGCTCTCCCTTTGGTTGGGCGCTCTCTGCTCCCATGTGCACCGCCTCCCGGCTACACCGCCCGATCCCTCGATCGGGCAGGGGGACCGGCGCGCCGACAAGTGACCTTGGGTGAGGGCTCCGGCCCTCACGGTATCTACGGAGGAAAACCATGGCAGCAACCTGCCAGGTGACCGGAGCCGTTCCCGGCTTCGGACACAACATCTCGCACTCGCACCGACGCACCAAGCGTCGTTTCGACCCGAACATCCAGAAGAAGACGTACTACGTGCCGTCGCTTCGTCGTAACGTGACCCTTCAGCTCAGCGCCAAGGGCATCAAGGTCATCGACGCTCGTGGCATCGAGTCGGTCGTCAAGGACCTGCTCGCTCGTGGGGAGAAGATCTAATGGCTCGTCAGCAGGACGTCCGTCCCATCATCAAGCTCCGCTCGACGGCGGGCACCGGTTTCACGTACGTGACCAAGAAGAACCGTCGTAACAACCCCGACCGTCTCGTGCTGAAGAAGTACGACCCGGTGATTCGCAAGCACGTCGAATTCCGCGAGGAGCGCTAAAAATGGCCAAGAAGAGCATGATCGCCAAGAACAACCAGCGCGCCGAGATCGTGGCCCGCTACGCCGAGAAGCGTCTCGAGCTGAAGAAGGCCCTGATCGACCCGAACGGTTCCGACGAGAGCCGCGAGGCCGCTCGCCTCGGTCTGCAGAAGCTGCCGCGCAACGCGTCGCCGGTCCGCCTCCGCAACCGCGACTCGGTCGACGGCCGCCCCCGCGGTCACCTCAAGGCCTACGGCATCAGCCGCGTGCGTTTCCGCGACATGGCCCACCGTGGCGAGTTGCCGGGCATCACGAAGTCTTCCTGGTAGGTTTCAACCGGTTCCACAGGGCCCTCGGCTCTCTGGTCTCGACCGCACAGGCATGGTGAACGCCGTGTCTCGTCACACCGAATGAAGTCCGAGGAGGACATTTACATGGCTGACAAGTCACTGAACCGTACCGAGCTCGTCGCAGCTGTCGCATCCGAGTCCGGCCAGAGCCAGGCCGCCGTCAGCGGCGTCGTCGACGCGTTCTTCTCCGTCGTCTCGAAGTCGGTCGCGGACGGCACGAAGGTCACCATCCCCGGGTGGATCGCTTTCGAGAAGACGCACCGCGCCGCTCGTACCGGCCGCAACCCGCAGACGGGTGAGGCCCTCGAGATCGCCGCCAGCGACAGCGTCAAGGTCAGCGCCGGCAGCAAGCTCAAGGCTGCGGTCAAGTAGTCCTCGCTCTCACGAGCACCCGAGAAGGGGCGTGACGACCATCGGTCGTCACGCCCCTTCTCTCGTTCCCCCTCGTCTCGTCCCGCCCCGCCGACAGGCTCGGTCGTCCGTGCGCCGGTCGCCCGGACGGATCACTCGACGTCGAGCGACGCCCCCCACCCGCACCCGTTCACCAGGCGATCCGACTTACCCTGGTAGACGATGCCCAGACTCGCCCGCACCACGGCGCCCGCACTGCTCGTGCTGGTGGCGTTCGCGTCCCTCCTCGCCGCTCTGAAGTTCGGCGGGGCGGCCGACGCGCCCCTCGTCGTCGACCCCGGCGAGGTCGTCCGCTACGGGTTGCCCATGTCCAAGATGCTGGGCAACGTCGGCGCGGCCCTCACCATCGGCACGCTCTTCCTGACCTGCTTCGCACTCACCCGACGCGAAGCGGAGTACGACCGCGCCATGGACGTCGCCGCCGCCGCGGCGGGGTTCTGGGCCGTCGCCTCGGCGATCACCACCTTCTTCACCTTCCTCAGCGTCGCCAACGTGCCGGTCACCTTCGACGACCAGTTCGGGCGGACGCTCGCGTTCTTCCTGACGAACACCGAGCTCGGCATCGCCTGGCTGATCACGACGCTGATCGCGGCGACCGTCACGGTGCTCTGCTTCATCGTCCGCAACATCTGGTTGATCGTCGCCGTCACGGTGCTCGCCGCCGGCGGGCTCATCCCCATCGCCGAGCAGGGCCACGCGGCCGGCACGAGTGGCCACGACGCCGCCGTCACCGACCTCGCCCTGCACCTGGTCGGGGCGTCGGTCTGGCTGGGCGGCCTGCTCGCCATCGTGCTGCTGCGCGGGCACCTCTCGAGCGGGCGGCTGGCGATCGTGCTCGCGCGCTACTCGAGCGTGGCGATCGTCTGCTTCGTGGTCGTCGCGGTGTCGGGCATCGGCAGCGCCGCCATCCGCATCGGCGACTGGTCGGCCCTGACGTCGGGCTACGGCGTGCTCGTGCTCGTCAAGACGTTCGCCCTCGTCGCGCTGGGGTTGTTCGGCGTCGTGCAACGCCGCTGGCTCGTCGGCCGCCTCACGACCCACCCCAAGGCGACGACGAAGGCCTTCTGGTGGTTCGTCACCGCCGAGCTCGCGTTCATGGGGCTCGCCTCCGGCGTCGCCGCCGCACTCGCCCGGACGGCCACCCCGGTCGAGCAGGTCGCCGCGGCCGACCTGGCCGACCCGACCCCCGCGGTCATCCTCACCGAAGAGGCGCTGCCACCCGAGTTGACGCCGCTGCGCTACCTCACCGAATGGAACGTCGACCTGCTCTGGGGGCTGCTCTGCGCCTTCGGCGTCTTCTTCTACCTGGCCGGCGTCGTCCGCCTGCACCGCCGCGGCGACCGCTGGCCGGTCGGCCGCACCGTGTCGTGGGTGGCGGGCCTGGTCGTGTTGTTCTACATCACGTGCGGCGCCCCGAACGTGTACGAGGAGTACCTCTTCAGCACCCACATGCTCGCGCACATGGCACTGGGCATGCTCGTGCCCGTGCTGCTCGTGCCGGGCGCGCCCGTGACGCTCGCGTTGCGCACCATCAAGAAACGCAGCGACGGCACCCGTGGTGGCCGCGAGTGGATCATGATCCTCGTGCACTCCCGGTTCGCGACCTTCGTCAGCAACCCGATCATCTCGGCGGTGCTGTTCGCGGGCTCGCTGTGGGCCTTCTACTACACGCCGTTGTTCAGCTGGGCGACGACCACGCACATCGGCCACTACTGGATGATCGTGCACTTCCTGATCACCGGCTACCTCTTCGTGCAGTCGATGATCGGCATCGACCCCGTCAAGGGTCGACTGCCCTACCCCGCCCGACTCGTCGTGCTGCTCGGCACCATGGCGTTCCACGCGTTCTTCGGCCTGGGCATCATGAGCGCCACGGGGCTCTTCCTCGCCGACTGGTACGGCGCCATGGGGCGCACCTGGGGCCCGACGCCGATGCAGGACCAGTACGTCGCCGGCGGCATCGCCTGGAGCGTCGGCGAGATCCCCACGATCGTCATGGCCGTCGCCGTCGCGATCATGTGGAGCCGCAGCGACGGCCGAGAGGCCGTCCGCAAGGACCGCCAGGCCGAGCGCGACGACGACGCCGAGCTGAGGGCGTACAACGAGCAACTCGAGGCGCTGTCCCACCAGCGCGAGCGCACCCGCTGACGCGATCCGCGAGCCGCGAGCCGCGAGCCGCGAGCCGTGAAACAGCAACGCACCGTGTTTCGTGCAGGGCACCGCGACTAGTCGGGGTGCGGTGCACGAAACGCGGTGCGCTGGTCGGGGTCGTAGGGCACGAGCCCCGAGGAGGCGCGGGTCGCGTCAGGCGAGCATCTCGCGCACCAGCGGGACGACCTTCGTGCCGTACAGCTCGATGCTGCGCATCATGAGCTCGTGCGGCAGGCGGCCCATGCTGTACCGCATGTCGAAGCGCGTCGCGCCGAGCAGGCGCATGTTCTGCGCGATCTTCGTGGCGACGGTCTCGGGCGAGCCCACGTAGAGCGCGCCGGTCGAGCTGGCGCTGGCCTCGTACTGCGCGCGGCTGTAGGGGGGCCAGCCGCGTTCGCGACCGAGCTGGTTCGTCTGCTCCTCTTGGTAGGGGAACAGCGCCTCCTTGGCTTCGGCGTCGGTCTCGGCCACGAAACCGGGCGAGTGCATCGCGATCGGCTGCGAGTCGTGGCCGAACTCGCCGAGGGCGCGTCGGTAGAGGTCGGCGTACGGCGCGAACTGCGCCGGTTGGCCTCCGATGATCGCGAGGAAGAGCGGGAAGCCGTAGTGCGCGGCCCGGATGACCGACTGCGGCGATCCGCCGACGCCGACCCAGGTGCGGATCGAGCCGCCTTCGGTCTTGGGGTAGACCTCTTGCGCGTCGAGGCCGGCGCGGACGGTGCCCGTCCAGGTCGTCGGCCCCTCCTTCAGCAGCTCGGCGAAGAGTTGGATCTTCTCCTCGAAGAGCACCTCGTAGTCCTGCAGGTCGAGGCCGAAGAGCGGGAACGACTCGGTGAACGAGCCGCGGCCCAGGATGACCTCGGCACGGCCGTTCGAGATCGCGTCGACCGTGGCGAAGCGCTGGAACACGCGCACGGGATCGTCCGAGCTGAGGACGGTGACGGCCGAGCCCAGGCGGATGGTCTTCGTGCGGGCGGCGATCGCGGCGAGCACGACCTCGGGGGCCGAGACGGCGAAGTCCTTGCGGTGGTGCTCGCCGACGCCGATGAAGTCGAGACCGACCTCGTCGGCCAGGACGGCCTGGTCGACCAGGTTGCGGATGGCCTGGGCGTGCGTGACGGGGCTGCCGTCGAGGCGGTCGGTGATGTCGCCGAAGGTGTCGAGGCCGAACTCGAGGGGGTGTGCCATGCGGGTGCTCTCCTGATTCATACGTTCGCATCATTCTAACCGATGGAGCGCGATCGTGGGAGGGGGCCCGGCGCACGTGGCCGTGGCCCACCCGATGCTCGGGCGGCGGGTGCCCGGCGCCGGGGTCAGAGGCGGTCGAGCGGGTTCGCGGCGATCCGGTCGCGCATGCCGCCCCGAATCGTGCGGGCGGCCTCGGAGCCGGGCTTCCGGTGCGCCTGCGTCGACATCAGCCCGCCGAACTCGGCACCGAACCCGTCGCGGGGCAGCCGCTCGACCAGGGCGGCGACCAGCTCGGCCGGCCAGTCCTCACCGCCCACCCCCGACACGTCGAGGCTCGTCGCCCGCTCGAGCAGGTGACCCTCGACGTCGAGGTCGGCCGAGACCGCGGGCCACATGTGCCGCAGGATGACGTCCGCCAGCCGCTGGGCGCGTGCGGCCGACCAGCCCGCCCCCGCGGCGAACACCCGGGCGACCTCGCCCCCGGCTCGCTCGAACGGCTCGGTGTGGCTGTCGAACGGCGACGCCAGCCCGACGTCGTGCAGGGCCGCCGCGACGAACAGCAGCTCGTGGTCGAAGGCCAGCCCCTCGCGTCGCCCGAGGTCGACGGCGAGCACCGCCGAGCGACGACTGTGCGCGAGCAGGGCCACGCTCGACACGGCGGCGGCGGCCTCGAGGGCCCGGGCGGCGACGAGCGAAGGAGGTGCGAGCAGCTCGTCGAGGACGGCGGCGGTCGATCGCGGCTCGGGCGTCGGGCGGGGCTCGGTGCGCATGGCAGGAACCCTACGGGTGGACAGGTCCTGCCACGAGTGGCAGTGTTGCCACCACTCGTCGACATCCTGCCACCCCGCCCTCCCGCCACACCGCCAGCCCGCCAGCCCGCAACGATGTGATCACCACGCCACGAGAAAAGATGGCGTGGTGACCACTTCGTGGCGGCGTGCGGCTCGACCCACCCCAGGAGCCCCGATGCCCCCGTTCCGCACCGTCGCCACGATCGTCGCCGACGGCGTCGCGCCGTTCGAGTTCGGCGTGCTCTGCGAGGTGTTCGGCCTCGACCGGACCGACGAGGGCGCGCCTCCGTTCGAGCACCGCATCGTGACCGAGCACCCGGGGCTCGTCCGCACGAACCAGGGCTTCTCGATCACGGTCGACCTCGACCTGGGCGCCGCGTCCGACGCCGACGTCGTGTGCGTGCCGGCCCTGTGGACCCGTCCCGACCAGGCCGAGCTCGTCTCCCCGGCGGTGCGCGAGCTGCTCGTCGCGGCCGAGGCCCGGGGGGCGTGGTTGCTCAGCGTCTGCAGCGGGGCGTTCGTCCTGGCCGAGGCCGGGCTGCTCGACGGCCGCCGGGCGACGACGCACTGGCGGTACTCCGACGCCCTGCAGCGCGAGCACCCCGCGATCGAGGTCGACGCCGACGTGCTCTTCGTCGAGGACCGCCGGATCATCACGAGCGCGGGCACGGCCGCCGGCATCGACGCCTGCCTGCACCTCGTCCGCCGCGAGCACGGTGCCGCCGCCGCGAACGTGATCGCCCGCCGGATGGTCGTGCCGCCGCACCGCGACGGCGGTCAGAGCCAGTTCATCAAGACGCCCCTCCCGGTCGAGGTCGACGACTCGCTCGCGCCCCTGACCGACTGGATGCTCGGACACCTCCGCGACGACCTGAGCATCGAGGGGTTGGCCGCGAGGGCGCACATGTCGCCGCGCACCTTCGCCCGACGATTCAAGGCCGAGCTGGGGGCGACGCCGGGGGCGTGGCTCACCCGCCAGCGCCTCCTGCGGTCGCAGGAGCTGCTCGAGGCGACGGGGCTCGGCATCGACGCGATCGCCGACGAGGTCGGCTTCGGTTCGGCAGCCGTCCTGCGACACCACTTCGCCCGCGTCCTCGGCACCACCCCGCGGGCCTACCGGGCGACCTTCGGCGGCGTGGACGACCTGCGCGACCTCGAGCGGGCCGGGGCGGCCACCGCCTGACCGGGACCGTCCTCGACGGGCCGACCCGCGCCCCCCGCGTCCGGTCGACCCCGGGCGGCCGGGACCGCCCGGGGCTGCCCGGGCGGCCACGGGCGGGCCTAGTCGAACGTCAGCTCGTCGGACGTGCTGATGCGCATCAGGTACGTGACGGTGAACGGGACGTCCTCGTCGATCGTGTAGCGCTTCCCGTCGAAGAGCGACTGGGCGCCGACGACGAGGTGGGCGGTGCCGGCCACGCCGGGCACCTGCCACTGCCCCGACGGGCCGGGCACGATCGAGACGACGGGGTGGACGGGCACGGTCCACGTCGGGTCGTCGGTGACCCGGTCGTCGACCTGGCGGCCGAAGGGGCATCCGGCCGGCAGCAGCACCTGCTGCGGGACGCACTGCTCGTCGAGCTGCTGGTCGACCATGTCCTGCACGGCCTCGACGAACTCGTCCCGGGGCTGCACCTCGATCGACACCCCCGACGTCGCCCCCACGCTGAGCACGTCGGCCTCGACGGTCGGCGCCTCGAGGTAGCGCGACGCATGGTCGAGCTCGAACCGCGAGGGGGCGAGCACCGTGAACCGGGTCGCGACGTCGGGGGCGTCGGTCGTGACGTCGCGGCCGTCCACCGTGAAGCGGGAGTCGTGCTGGGGCGTCACGTCGAGCTGCGCGGTGGGTGCCTGCACGAAGCGCCAGGCGTGGAACAGCCCGAACCGGGTGCCGGCCCGCTGGACGACGAACTGCGACTGCGCGGGCGCCTCGGCCGTGGCCGACGTGCCCTGCATCGAGTACGAGAGCGTGATCGCGTGCGTGTCGTCGCCGAGGTCGACGTCGCCCACCTCGGTCACGTCGTCGACGCCGCCGAGCGAGGGCACCTCGAGCAGGGCGTCGGCCAGCTGGTCGGTCGGCGTGACGCCGGCGAGGGTCAACGCGCTCGACGTGTCGCCGCGGTCGACCGCCGCCACGTAGCCGCGGACGAAACCGGCGCCGCTGTAGACGGTGGCGTTCAGGGCCACGACGGTGACCCAGAAACCGATCAGCACGAAGAGCAGCGCCCCGCCCCAGATCGCGACGAAGGGCCAGCCGAGCGGTGGGCGCGTCTCCTCCCCCACAGACGACGACATGACGACAACAATAGGAGGCGCGGGTCACGAAGAACCGAGCGTCACGCCCGTCACAGGTAGATTGGTGGCCTCCCCCGCCCCCTCCCGAAAGGTGCTCGTCGTCGTGAGCGTGGCCCTCTCCGCCGAACAGCAGGCGCTGTACGACGCGATCGAGAACACCCGCGAGCACATCTTCGTCACGGGTCGGGCCGGCACGGGCAAGTCGACCCTGCTGAACCACCTGTCGTGGAACACCTCGAAGCAGATCGTCATCTGCGCCCCCACGGGCGTCGCCGCCCTCAACGTCGGCGGCCAGACGATCCACTCGCTGTTCCGCCTCTCGGTGGGGCTCATCGCCGACCACGACATCGAGCAGAACGCCGAGCTGCGCAAGCTGCTGAACACCATCGACACCCTCGTCATCGACGAGGTCTCGATGGTCAACGCCGACCTGATGGACGCCATCGACCGCTCGCTGCGGCAGGCCCGGCAGCGCAAGCACGAGCCGTTCGGCGGCGTCCAGGTCGTGCTGTTCGGCGACCCGTACCAGCTGCCGCCGGTGCCGGGCGACGCCGAAGAGCGCGAGTACTTCCGCGACAACTACCGCTCGATGTGGTTCTTCGACGCCAAGGTCTGGGCCGAGGCGAGCCTGCGCATCTACGAGCTGGCCTTCATCCACCGCCAGACCGAGGGCGACTTCAAAGAGATGCTCAACGCCGTGCGGCACGGTCGGGTCACGGCCGAGATCGCCGGGGCCCTCAACGGCGCCGGGGCACGACCCGTGCCGACCGACGGCGGGGCCATCACCCTGGCCACGCGCAACGACACCGTCAACCGCATCAACAAGGTCGAGCTCGATCGCCTGTCTGGCAAGGTGATGACCGCCAAGGCCGAGGTCAGCGGCGAGTTCGGCGGCCGGGCCTACCCGGCCGACGAGGCCCTCGAGCTCAAGGTCGGGGCCCGGGTGATGTTCCTCCGCAACGACTCCGAGCAACGCTGGGTGAACGGCACGACGGGCGTCGTCACCCGGGTGCGCGACACGGTCTTCGTCGAGGTCGACGGCGAGGTCCACGAGGTGCAGCCCGTCGTGTGGGAGAAGCACAAGTACTCGTACTCGGCGACCACCAAGCAGCTCAAGAAAGACGTCGTGGCCGAGTTCACGCAGTTCCCGCTGCGCCTCGCCTGGGCCGTCACGATCCACAAGTCCCAGGGCAAGACCTACGACCGGGCCATCGTCGACCTCGGCTCACGGGTGTTCAGCGCGGGGCAGACCTACGTCGCCCTCAGCCGCATCACCTCGCTCGAGGGGCTGTACCTGTCGCGCCCGCTGCGACCGGCCGACATCATCGTCGACCTCGACGTGCGCCGCTTCATGAGCGAGGCGTCACGCGTGCCGGCCATCGAGGCCGCAGCCGACGCCGGCGTGGGCGACGACTCGACGACGGCCGCCACGGGCTGACGACCCGATCCGACCACGCGGTGGCCCGGGACCCACCCCGTCGGCGAACGGCTAGGCCGCGGCCTTCGCGGCGGCGAGGTCGGCGAACAGCTAGGCCGCGGCCTTCGCAGCGGCGAGGTCGGCGAACAGCTCGGTGCTGAAGCGGTACGCGGCGCACACCTCGTCGAGCACGTGCTCGCGCTCGTCGGCCGACCAGGCGACGGCGTCGAGCTGGCGGCGGTAGGTCGTCTTGAACGATTTCGGCTCGGCGATCTCGGCGAACAGGAAGAACCCGACGCCGTTCGTGTCGAATCCGAACCGTCGCTGCAGGATGCTGCGGATCAGGTGCCCGCCCGACAGGTCACCGAGGCAGCGCGTGTAGTGGTGCGCGATGAAGCCACCGGCCCAGGCCGACGCCTGCTCGATGCGATCGACGTACGCCCGGGTGGTCGGCAGCGGTGAGATCCGGGCCCGCCAGTCGGTACCGAGCAGGAACGCCAGGTCGGCCTCGATGGCCGGCAACCGGGTCAGCCCCGGCGCGAGGAACGGAGCCACCACCGCGTCGCCGGACCACCCCGCGGCGGCGTCCTCGAGGGCGGCGTAGACGAAGTAGTGCTGAGCGAGCAGCTGCACGTAGTCGTCCCGCGTGCCCCGGCCGATCAGCAGGTCGGTCATGAACGAGCAGCCGACGTCGGCGGGGACCCGCTCGGCCGTGCGCTCGCGCACCGCCTCGGAGAAGGGGATGACGACGGTCATGGTGCGCACCTCCTGGTCACCTGGGTTAGGTGACCCTAACCCTAGCCAGGGAGGCGTGGTGCCGGTAGCCCCCGGGGCCGATCCCGGCGGACGTGCAGCCGGATCGCAGCCCGTCGAGAGGTGCGGCGCCCTGCGGCAGGGGTCAGCGGCGGCGGCGCTCGGCCCCCACGGCGGTCGCGAGCAGCAGCAGGCCGCCGACGAGGTGCGTGACGTTGTCGCCGAGGTTGAACGCCAGGAAGTTGACGTCGGTGCCCTCGAGGAAGAATCCGGCGACGCCGAAGATGACGAAGATCAGGCCGATCCAGGTGTTAATGTACCGCGCGCTCGCTCGCGACGACGCGCCGGCGATGATCAGCGCGGCACCGGCCAGCACCCAGACGACGACCAGCGCGGGGTTGAGGTTCCAGACGAACCAGAGCGACGCGCCCTGCGTGGAGAAGAACGTGCCCATGTCCTCGACGAGGAACCCGATGGCGCCGAGCAGGAGGAACACCGTGCCAACGAACAGGCCGGCCCCGCGGTTGGGCGACTCGCGGATGGTCGGCTCGTAGGGGGCCGGGGTCGCGGTCGTCGTGGTGCCGTGGGTGCTGCTCATGGTGAAGATGCCTCTCGTCCGTGGGTCAGCGTCCAGTATGCCCGCCGTGCGACGCACCCGCCTCGGCGTCACACCCCCGGCCCGGCGTGACACCCCGGGAACGCGGGGTGTCGCGCCGGAACAGGGGTGTCACGCGGCCCGCGGGGCGCGGGGGGGGGGGGGGGGGGGG
>NZ_JACYNS010000016.1:0-40581 GCF_014839405.1 Frigoribacterium sp. CFBP 13605
CCGGGGCCGCCGGGGTCGACGTCCGGCCGGCCCGCACGGCCGCCGCCTGCGCGGCCGGGACGACGAGCGGCGAGACGTCCGACACGCCGAGCAGGGCCCCCACGGTCGGGAAGAGCCCGCTGTCGCGGTCGATCGCGAGGCCCGTGGCGAGGGCCGTCACGACGATCGTCGAGGCGGCGAGGACCCGCCGCCCCGCGCCTCCGCGCACCACGGCGACCACGGCCGCGCCGACCACCGCCAGCAGGGCCCCGACCCAGAGACGGTCGACCCAGGTGGGCGGGACGTCGAGGACGTCCTCGACGTCTCCGAGCCACCAGGTGAGCAGAGCGCCGAGGCCGGCCCCCAGCGCGGCGGCTGCGGCGACCCATCGCCACCAGGTGCGGGCCCCACGTGGACGGCGCACCGTCGAGACCACGAGCGCCCCGGCCACGGCGTACACGGCGGCGAGGGTGCCCGCGGACATCAGGGAGAGCCTCAGCACGAGGGCTCCGCACGGGGAGGATCGATCACGTCCGGGACGCTATCGAGGCGACTCGATGGGTGAGCCGTGAGAGGCCTGGGCGTCGGCTGACTCAGACCCAGCCGCGGCGTGCGGCCTCGACTCCGGCGTGGAACCGGTTGCTCGCGCCGAGCTCGTCGAAGAGGGCGTGCAGGCGCCGCCGGAGCGTGCGGGACGAGATGCCGAGCTGACCCGCGATCACCTCGTCGGTCGCCCCCGCCGCCACGAGGGCGAGGAGGTCGCGCTCGGCGGGGGTGGGGGGTCGCATCGCGAGTCGCGCCTCCTGGTCCCGCGACGGCACGGTGGCTCCCGACGTCGCCGCCACGGCCGTCGTCGACGACGACGCCAGTCGCGCGGCCACCGCGGCCCAGTCGACCGCGGCGCCACCGGCCCCCGGGGTGCCCGGCACGGGCAACGCGCTGCGCCACCGGGCCTCGAACAGGTCGTGGAGGGCGGCGACGAGCGGCTCGGACTCGGTCACGAGGGCCTCGGGCCGGTCGGGGTCGTGCCCGATCGAGACGAGGGCGACCCGGCGGTCGGCGACGGCGAGCTTGACCGGCAGGTCGTGCGTGATGCGGGCTTCCTCCCCGTCGGCGCCGAGGCGGTGGACGCCCTGCCAGCTGCCGTCGGCCGAGATGCTGGCGACCGTGTACACCGCCCGCCACCGCACGCCGCGCCCGAGGGCGACCCGCTGGGTGGACTCGTTCGACGCGACCACGTAGGGCGGACGGTCGAAGGCGACGAAGTCAGTGGTCGCCCGGTGCTCCAGCCTCGAGTACCAGTCCCCCACGGCCGCGTGCCCGACGACCACCCGCGTGAGTTCGTCGGCGTCGTGCGGGCGGCGGCCCTCGTCGAACAGCGCTCCCAGCTCGGGCACGGCCGCGCGCACCTCGACGAGCGCGTCGGCACGCGCGGCGACGACGGCCGGCACGGCCACGCGCGGGTCGACCGCGCCGTAGCCCTCGCCCCCCGCCGAGCGCTGGACGAGCCCGAGCGAACGGAGGCGCTCCAGGGCGGCCAGGGCCGTCGCCTCGTCGAGGTGCACGGCCCGTGCCACGGCCTGGGGCGTCGGCCCGGCCGCCGCTCCCGCGGCGTCCGCCAGCCCGGCCCC
This sequence comes from Frigoribacterium sp. CFBP 13605, assembly GCF_014839405.1. Classification (NCBI taxonomy): domain Bacteria; kingdom Bacillati; phylum Actinomycetota; class Actinomycetes; order Micrococcales; family Microbacteriaceae; genus Frigoribacterium; species Frigoribacterium sp. CFBP 13605. Next base: position 1,611 of record NZ_JACYNS010000016.1, read on the forward strand.
GGCGACGACGTGACGGTAGACCGCGACGGCCACGTCGTCGATCCCGAGGGCGGCGAAGGACGGAAGGGGCACGGGACGATCTTGCCCCGTCACAGCCGACTCTTGGTAGCGTCGTCCAGATGACCGGACACGGGGCGGGGCGGTGAGCCGCGAGACGATCGCGTCGCCCTCGGCGGCGAGGCTGCGCCGACCCGGTTTCTCGATCGGTCTCGCCGACCGGTTCTCGGGCAGCTGGCGCAGCGTGCTGGTCGTCTACCTCGCGTCGCGGCTGTTCTCGACGAGCGTCCTCTTCGCCGTCTACGAGGTCGCGAAACTCGCCGGTGCGACCTTCATCACCCCCGGCAGCGACCGCAGCTTCCTCGACTTCACCTCGTCGTGGGACGCCGACCGGTACCGCACCATCGCGCTGCACGGCTATCCCTCGACCCTGCCCACCGACGCGACCGGCGAGGTGCTGCCGAACGAGTGGGCGTTCCTGCCGGTCTTCCCGTACCTCTGCCACCTGCTGATGGTCGCCACGGGCATGGACTTCGTCGTCGCCGCCCCTCTGCTCGCCACCGTCTTCGGTGCGGCTGCGGCCGTCGTCCTCCACCGCCTGCTCGTGACGAAGGTCGGACGCACCGGCGCCCTCTGGGCCGTGCTGCTGTTCTGCTTCGGGCCGATGGCGTTCGTCATGTCGGTCGGCTACGCCGAGAGCCTCTTCCTGCTGCTGATGCTCGGCGGCCTGCTCGCCATGCAGCGGCGGAACTACCCGCTCGTGGCGGCGGCGGGCATCGTCGCCTCGTTCGTCCGACCCGGGGCGCTCGCCCTCGCGTTGGCGCTCGGCATCCACCTGATCGTGCGCTGGCACACCGAACGGGAGCGTCCCGGGGCCCGCACGGCCGCTGCCTCCGCCGCCTCGACCACGACCTCGTCCTCGTCCACGGCCAGGGGGCACGGCGCGGCGGGTGCCGACGCGCCGTCCGCGTCGACGCCGCGGCCCCCCGGTGACGCCGGGACGCGACGGATCGCCGGGATCGGCAGCGCGCCTCCTGCACTCGTCCTCGCCGCCCGCACGACGTTCCGTCGTGCCTGGGCCGGTCTGCGGGAGTTCGTCGTCGGCGGCCGGATGCCGCCCCGTGAACTGACGACGATCGTCGTGGCGGGGCTCGCGATGGCCGCGGCGGGACTCGCCTGGCCGGTCGTCGCGCACGTGGTTACGGGCCAGTCCGACGCCTACCTCGAGACCGAGATGGCCTGGTGGGTGGACTACGTCGGCCGCCCGGTGTTCGTGCCGTTGACCCCGTGGTTCCTCCTCGCCGGGCGGTGGCTGGGCATCGGGGGAATCGTGCTCGTGCTGGCCATCATCGCGTCGTTCACGTTCTGGGTGACCCGACGCTCGACGCTGCGGCTCGGTCACGAGGTCGTCGCGTTCACCGCGGGGTTCTTCGCCTACCTCGTCGCGGTGTTCCTGCCCCAGCAGAGCCTGTTCCGCCTGCTCATGCCCCTCAGCCCCCTGCTCGGCACGCCCGCGATCTCGTCGCGACCGTGGGTGCGGCGCTCGATGCTGCTCGGCGGGGCCGCGCTGCAGCCCGTCGCCGTCGTGTTCGTCTTCCTCTTCACCGCGCCGTAGCCGCCGCGGCCTGGCCGCCGCGGCGTCACCACCGCCGCGTCGCCACCGGCTGCCCCGACGGAGACACCGCCGAGCGGACAACACACCGTCGCACTTCTCGGTGTCTCGTCCACTCGGCGGTGTCCGGCGGGAGGGGCGCTGCGCGTCTCGCCCGGAGGCGCCGGCGGGCTACGCGGCGGCGGGGGCCAGCTGCATCGCGTCGGCGAGGAGCGCGACCGACCGGAGGCGCGCCTCCGTCGACGAGGCCGAGTGCGCGACGATCAGCTCGTCGGCCTGGGCGGTGCGGGCGAACTGCTCCATGTACTCGCGTGCGTCGCCGGGCGTGCCGACGGCGGTGTAGGTCGTCATGGTCTGGACGTGCTGCCCCACCGGGGTGCGCAGCAGGTGGTCGAGCTCGTCGTCGCCGAACTCGCGGGTGGGGTCGATCTGCCCGCTCTGGCGCAGCAGCATCATGAGGCGCTGACGCTTGACGGCGGCGAACTGCGTGTCGGCGTCGTCCGCGTCGTCGGAGACGATCGCGTTGACGGCGGCGAGCACGTACGGCTCGCTCAGCTGGGTCGACGGCTGGAACTCGCGACGGTAGGCCGAGACGGCGTCCACCAGGTCACCGGGGGCGAAGTGCGAGGCGAAGGCGTAGGGCAGACCGAGGGCAGCGGCGAGCTTGGCGCCGAACAGCGACGAACCGAGGATGTACAGCGGCACGTTCGTGCCCGCACCGGGGACGGCCTGGACGCCGGCGACGCGCGACTCCCCCGCGAGGAACGCCTGCAGTTCGACGACGTCCTGCGGGAAGCGCTCGGACGACGAGGGGTCGCGGCGCATGGCCCGGAACGTGGCCTGGTCGCTGCCGGGGGCTCGGCCGAGGCCGAGGTCGATGCGCCCCGGGTGCAGGGTCTCGAGGGTGCCGAACTGCTCGGCGATGGCGAGCGGCGAGTGGTTCGGGAGCATGACGCCGCCCGAGCCGAGGCGGATGGTCGAGGTCTGGCTCGCGATGTGGGCGATCAACACCGACGTCGCGCTCGAGGCGATGGAGGCCATGTTGTGGTGCTCGGCGTACCAGACCCGCCGGTACCCGCTCGCCTCGGCCTGCTGCGCCAGGGCCACGGAGGCCGCGAAGCTCTCGCGCACGGTCTGGCCGGGTGCGACGGGGGCGAGGTCGAGGATCGAGAGGGGAATGCTCATGCGGGGGTGAACAACGACGGGCGTCGTCGTATGCCCCGCGAGGCAAAACGAGTGGTCCCGGACCGTCGTCCGCCGTGGGGCGGAGGACGATCCGGGACCACTCGATGCGCGGGGGGCGCGAAGGGCGCTGACGGGGCGCGGAGGGCGCGAGCCGGGCGCGGCCTACAGGCCGCGGGCGAGGCGGTGGTACGCGGCGTTCCAGGCGACCTCGTGACGGAAGTCGCGGATGCGGGTGTCCTCGTCGATCACGAGCAGCTCGGTCTCGACGATGCGGGCGAGGTCCTCGAAGGCCTCGAGCCCGACCGCGGTCGACATGACCGTGTGGTGGGCGGCGCCGGCCGTCAGCCACGCCTCGGCCGACACGGCGAACGACGGACGGGGCTTCCACACCGCGCGCCCCACCGGGAGGTTCGGCAGGTCCTCGTCGGGGTCGACCACGTCGACCACGTTGACCGTCAGGCGGAAGCGGTCGCGCACGTCGCTCATCGCGACGACGACGGCCGGGCCGGGGTCGGCGGAGAAGACCAGGCGCACCGGGTCGTCCTTGCCGCCGATGCCGAGCGCGTGCACCTCGAGGGAGGCGCGCCCCGACGTCAGCGCCGGGCTGACCTCGAGCATGTGCGCCCCGAGGATCTTCTCCTCGCCGGGCACCAGGTGGTACGTGTAGTCCTCCATCAAGGAGGCGCCACCCGGCAGCCCGGCGCCCATCACGTTGGCCGCACGCACCAGCACCGAGGTCTTCCAGTCACCCTCGGCACCGAAGCCGTAGCCCTCGGCCATCAGGCGCTGGACCGCGAGGCCGGGCAGCTGCTTGAGCGCGCCCAGGTCTTCGAAGTTCGTCGTGAAGGCACTGAACCCGCCCTCTTCGAGGAACGAGCGCAGACCGATCTCGATCGCCGCACCGTCTCGGAGCGACTGGTGACGCTCGCCGCCCGCCCGCAGCGCGGGGACCACGTCGTACTCGGCCTCGTAGACCGCGACGAGCTCGTCGATCGCCGTCTCGGACGCCACGGCGACGGCCTCGGCCAGTTCGTTGACGCCCCAGGTGTTGACCTGGACGCCGAAGGCCAGCTCGGCCTCGGTCTTGTCGCCCTCGGTCACGCCGACGAAGCGCATGTTGTCGCCGAAGCGTGCCAGCTTGAGCGAGCGCATGGCCGAGGCGCCCGCGGCGGCGCGCATCCAGGTGCCGACCTGCTGCTGCACGCGCGGGTCGCTGACGTGGCCGACGACGGTCTTGCGGGGCACCCCGAGACGGGTCTGCATGTAGCCGAACTCGCGGTCGCCGTGGGCGGCCTGGTTGAGGTTCATGAAGTCGAAGTCGATGTCGGCCCAGGGCAGCGCGACGTTGGCCTGCGTGTGCAGGTGCAGCAGCGGCTTGCGAAGGGCGTCGAGGCCGCCGATCCACATCTTGGCCGGGCTGAAGGTGTGCATCCAGGCCGTGACGCCGATGACCGAGTCGTCGAGGTTCGCCTCGAGCATCGTGCGACGGATCGCGTCGGCGTCGGTCAGGACGGGCTTCCAGACGAGGCGCACGGGCACGTCGGAGGCGGCGGCGAGTTCGTCGGCGATGGCACGCGACTGGTCGGCGACCTGCTGGAGCGTCTCTTCGCCGTAGAGGCCCTGGCTGCCGGTGAGGAACCAGACCTCGCGTGAGGCGAGGAAGGCGGTGGGGTCGAGGGTGTCGTTCGTCACTTCAGTTCTCCTGCGGGTGCTTGTCCATAGACGTTCTGGTACCGGTCGAAGAGGGCGTCGATGCTCTCTGCCGGGATGGGGATGGGTTCGCCGAGCTGGCGGGTGATGTGGACGGTGCGGGCCACGTCCTCGGTCATGACGGCGGCCTTGACCGCGTCGCGGGCGTCCTTGCCGATCGTGAAGACGCCGTGGTTCTGCATCAGCACGGCCCGGCTGCGGTGCCCCTCGAGCGTCGCGACGATGCCGCGGCCGATCGAGTCGTCGCCGATGATCGCGAACGGCCCCACGGGGATCTCGCCGCCGAACTCGTCGGCCATCGCCGTGATCACGCACGGGATCGCCTCGCCGCGCGCGGCCCAGGCCGTGGCGTAGGTCGAGTGCGTGTGCACGACTCCGCCGACGTGCGGCATGGTGCGGTAGACGTAGGCGTGGGCGGCGGTGTCGCTGGACGGACTGCGGTCGCTGCCCGGCGTGCCCTCGACCACGGTGCCGTCGAGGCGGCAGAGGATCTGGTTCTCCGCCGTGAGGTCGTCGTAGAGCACCCCGCTGGGCTTGATCACGAAGAGGTCGGTGCCGGGCACGCGACCCGACACGTTGCCGCCCGTCCAGACGACGAGCCCGTAGCGCACGAGCTCGGCGTGCAGGGTGGCGACGTCTTCTCGGGTGGCGTCGATGGCCGCCTGCGTCGAGCGGTCGATCCAGCCGGTCATGCGGTCACCTGCGCCTCGCTCGTGGCGGAGGCGGTGGCGTCCTGTTCGACGGCATCCGTGCCTCCACCGCCCTCGGTCGTCGCCGAGGGAGCCGAGGAGGCGCGGGTCGCCTCGCGACGCATCGCGCGCAGGCGGTGCATCACGTCGTTGCCGCCCCGACCGAACCAGTCGTGCAGCAGGAGGTACTCGGCGTACAACGCGTCGTAGGCGTCGGCGGCGGCCTCGTCGGGGACGTAGGTCGCCCGGTCGACGCTGCCCATGGCCTCGGCCGCGGCGCGGATGTCGGCGTAGGCGCCCGCGGCGACGGCGGCGTGGATGGCCGACCCGAGGGCCGGGCCCTGCTCGCTCGTGATCGTCGAGATCGGCATGCGGAGCACATCGCTGTAGGTCTGCATCAGGTGCTTGTTCTTCAGCAGACCGCCGGCGGCGATGAACTCGGTGACCGGCACGCCCGACTCCTCGAAGGCCTGGACGATGCGGCGCGTGCCGAACGCCGTGGCCTCGAGCAAGGCCCGGTAGCCCTCTTCGGGCGTCGTGCTGAGCGTCTGGCCGACGATGACGCCGCTCAGCTCGTGGTCGACGAGCACCGAGCGGTTGCCGCTGTGCCAGTCGAGGGCCACGAGGCCGTGGGCCCCGACGGGCTGCTCGTAGGCGAGGTCGGTGAGGTGCTGGTGCACGCTCTTGCCGGCCGCCGCGGCGTCGTCGACCGACGACTGCGGCACTTGGTTCTTCACGTACCAGGCGAAGATGTCGCCGACGCCGGACTGACCGGCCTCGTAGCCGTAGAGGCCGTCGACGATGCCACCGTCGACGACGCCGCACATGCCGGGCACCTCGGCGAGCTTGTCGCCGTTCATGACGTGGCAGGTGCTCGTGCCCATGATGGCGACCATCTGGCCGGGCTGCGTGGCCTTGGCGGCCGGGGCCGTGACGTGCGCGTCGACGTTGCCGACGGCCACGGCGATGCCCTCGTGCAGTCCGGTCCAGCCGGCGGCCTCGGCCGTCAGCGTGCCCGCGACGTCGCCCAGGGCGCCGATCTCGTGCACGACCTTGGTCTCGGCGAAGTCGGCGAAGTCGGGGTTGAGGGCGGCGAGGAACTCGCGGCTGGGGTACTCGCCGTCCTGGTAGATGCCCTTGTACCCGGCGGTGCAGGCGTTGCGGACGTAGCGCCCGCTGAGCTGCCAGACGATCCAGTCGGCGGCCTCGACCCAGTGCTCGGTCGCGGCGTAGACCTCGGGGTCCTCTTCGAGCAGCTGCAGGCCCTTGGCGAACTCCCACTCGCTCGAGATGAGCCCGCCGTACCGGGGCAGCCACGACTCGCCCCGCGACGCGGCCAGTTCGTTGATGCGGTCGGCCTGGCCCTGCGCGGCGTGGTGACGCCACAGCTTGACGAACGCGTGCGGGCGGTCGGCGAAGCGGTCGAGCTCGTTGAGCGGGGTGCCGTCGGCGGTGGTCGGCACCATGGTGCAGGCCGTGAAGTCGGTGCCGATGCCGACGACCGCGGCGGGGTCGACGCCCGACGCGCGGAGGGCTTCGGGAACGGCGTTCTTCAGCACGTCGACGTAGTCGGACGGCACCTGCAGGGCCCAGTCGGCGGGCAGGCGCTCGCCCGTTCCGGGCAGCGTGCGGTCGACGACCGCGTGCGGGTACTCGAACGTGGCGCTGGCCAGTTCGGCGCCGTCACGCACGCGCACGACGACCGCGCGGCCGCTGAGCGTGCCGTAGTCGACGCCGACGACGTACGTCTCGGCCGAGGCGCCGGCGGGGTCGGGGGCCGCGGGCGACGGGTCGGAGGGGATGGCGGTCTCAGCCATGGAACGTCCTTGTCCTGATGCGAAAGTGAGCGCTCACATTCTCACATGAGCGAGTGGGACCGTGCAATCTCGCACGGGCGGGTCGGGGTCGGTCAGCGGGCCGGGGCCGCCGTCGATCGGCGGACGACGAGCTCGGGGTCGAGTGCCGCCACGGGCGCCTCGTCACCGGCGAGCACGGCCTCGACGGTCGTCATGAGTCGGCGCCCGAGTGCCTCGAAGTCCTGCCGCACGGTGGTCAGCGGCGGGACGAAGTGTTCGGCCTCGGGGATGTCGTCGAAGCCGACGATGCTCACGTCGCGCGGCACGACCCGACCGGCGTCGACGTAGGCGTGCACGACGCCGAGCGCCATCTGGTCGTTGCCGCAGAACACGGCCGTGACGTCGTCGCGCCCGGCCAGCTCTCGGCCGATGCGATGACCGGAGCCCGGGGTCCAGTCGCCGCGCAGCAGCACCGTCGAGTCGACGCCGAGCCGTTCACAGGCCTCGCGCCAGCCCCGCTCGCGGTCGCGACCGTCCATCCATCCGTCGGGCCCCGCGACGTGGGCGATGCGGCGGTGACCGAGCGAGACGAGGTGCTCGACGGCCGCCTCGGCCCCGGCGGCCTGGTCGAACGAGACCGTGTGGTGGCCGTCCTCGGCCTCGCTGTCGGCGGTGACCAGCGGCACCGACACCCCGGAACGCCGCAGCACCTCGAGGGCCTCGGCGTCGGGAGCGATGAGCACGATGGCCGCCACGTTCTGGCCCACCAAGGAGTCGAGGGCCTGCCGCATGCCCTGCCGGTCGTCGACGTCGAGGGTGGCCATCGACACCTGGTACCCGGCTCGTCGGGCGGCACCGTTGAAGCCGTGCATCGTGCTCGACGGCCCGTAGAACGGGAACCCCGTGCTGATCACGCCGAGCGACCTCGTCTTGCGGCTGGCCAGCGCCCGGGCGGTGAGGCTCGGCCGGTAGTGGAGCTCGTCGATGGCGACGTCGACCTTGGCCTTGGTGGCGGGACGGACCGTCGGGTCGCCGTTGACGACCCGCGAGACGGTCTGGTGCGAGACGCCGGCTGCGGCCGCGACGTCGAAGAGGGTTGCCACGAGGTGATCCTAGTTCGGTTCGGTTTTCGGGACGGTGGCGTCGTGTGCGGCCGGCCCGCGCCTCCTGCGGTCTGGTCGGTGCCCGCCGGGGGCGGGGAGACGAGGAGGCGCGGCTCCCGTGACCGGGAACCGCGCCTCTCGCGGATGGTGGCCGCTCGTTACTTGCCGGACGAGGCGGCGCGACGCTTGTTGAAGACGTCGAACGCGACCGCGGCGAGCAGCACGAGGCCCTTGATCAGGGACTGGTACTCGGTGCCGACGCCGAGGATCGACATGCCGTTGTTCAGGATGCCGATGATGAGACCACCGACGATGGCGCCGGTGACCGTGCCGATGCCGCCGGTGACGGCGGCGCCACCGATGAACACGGCCGCGATGGCGTCGAGCTCGAACCCGTTGCCGGCGCTGGGGCTGGCGAGGTTCAGCTGGCCGGTGAAGACGACGCCGGCCAGGGCGGCGATGACGCCCATGTTGACGAAGAGCAGGAACGTGACGCGCTTCGTCTTGACGCCGGACAGCTCGGCGGCGTGCAGGTTGCCACCGATCGCGTAGACGTGACGGCCGAACACCGAGTTCTTCATGATCATCGAGTACGCGACGACGAGCACCGCGAGCACGACCAGGACGATCGGGGTGCCCGAGTAGCTGGCGAGCAGGAACCCGACGTACATGACCAGGGCGACCGTGAAGACCATCTTGGTGATGAACCACAGGAAGGGCTCGTCCTCGAGCTGGTACTTGCGACGCGTGGCACGGCCGCGGAGGCCGGTGCCGATGAGGGCCAACGAGGCGACGGCGCCGAGGACGAGCGTCAGCGGCTCGTACCCGGTGGTGCCGAAGGCGGGCAGGAAGCCCGACCCGATGTCGCGGAACCCCTGGGGGAAGGGCGAGATCTGCTGGCTCTGGAGGGCGATCTGGGCGGCACCGCGGAACGCGAGCATGCCGGCCAGGGTGACGATGAACGCCGGGATGCCGAAGTAGGCGATCCAGAAGCCCTGCCAGGCCCCGACCAGGGCGCCGAGCACGAGGCAGAGGACGACGGCGAGCGGCCAGGGCAGGCCCCACTGGGTGATCATGACGCCGGCCATGGCGCCGGTGAAGGCGACGATGGAGCCGACCGAGAGGTCGATGTGGCCGGCGATGATGACCATCACCATGCCGATGGCCAGGATCAGGATGTAGCTGTTCTGGACCACCAGGTTCGACACGTTGATCGGTGCCAGCGTGATGCCGTTCGTGGTGACCTGGAAGAACAGCACGATGACGATCAGCGCGATGAACAGGCCGATCTGGCGCAGCTGCCCGCCGAGGTACGAGACGGCACCCGTGATCGGGTTGCCACCCGAACCGGACTGCGGCTGACGGGAGGTGGGCGACCCGCCCGTGGGCTTCGGGTCGGTGGCCTGGGTGGGGCTAGGCGCGCTCATTGACGGGGCTCTCTCGTTCGAGGGTCATGTACTTCAGGAGGAATTCGGGGGTCGCCTCGGCGATCGGCACGTCGGCCGTGATGCGCCCCTCCGAGAGGGTGTAGATGCGGTCGCAGATGCCGAGCAGTTCGGGCAGCTCGGACGAGATGACGATGACGCCCTTGCCCGCGTCGGCGAGCTGGTTGATGATCGTGTAGATCTCGTACTTCGCGCCGACGTCGATGCCACGGGTGGGCTCGTCGAGGATGAGCACGTCGGGGTCGGCGTACATCCACTTCGACAGCACGACCTTCTGCTGGTTGCCCCCCGAGAGCTTTCCCGTCACCGACGCCACGGTGGGCGCCTTGATGTTCATGCTCTTGCGGAAGCGCTCGGCGACGGTGCTCTCTTCGGACCGGTTGACGAAGCCCCAGTTGGCGAGCTTGCCGAGGGCCGAACCGGACACGTTGCGCGTGATGTCGTCGATCAGGTTGAGGCCGTACTTCTTGCGGTCCTCGGTGGCGTAGGCGAGACCCGCGGCGATGGCCTTGCTGACCGTCGACGTGTCGATCTTCTCGCCGCGCTTGTAGACGGTGCCCGAGATGCCGGTGCCGTAGCTCTTGCCGAAGACGCTCATCGCGAGTTCGGTGCGTCCGGCACCCATCAGCCCGGCGATGCCGACGATCTCGCCGGCCTTCACGGCGAGGTTGGCCTGGTGGATGATCTCGCGCGTCGAGTCGAGGGGGTGGTGGACGGTCCAGTCCTCGATGCGCAGCAGCTCGTCGCCGACCTTCGACTCGTGGGCCGGGTAGCGGCTCTCGAGGTCACGGCCGACCATGCCCTTGATGATGCGGTCCTCGGACACCTCGTCGGCGTGCATGTCGAGGGTCTCGATCGTCTTGCCGTCGCGGATGATCGTCACCTTGTCGGCGATCGCCTTGATCTCGTTGAGCTTGTGGCTGATGATGATCGACGTGATGCCCTGCCCCTGCAGGCTCTTGATCAGGTCGAGCAGGTGGGCCGAGTCGTCGTCGTTCAGGGCGGCGGTGGGCTCGTCGAGGATGAGGATCTTCACGCGCTTCGAGAGCGCCTTGGCGATCTCGACCAGCTGCTGCTTGCCGACTCCGATGTCGACCACCTTGGTGACCGGGTTGTCGCGCAGGCCGACGCGGGCCAGCAGGCCGGCGGCGTCGAGGTTGGTCTTGTTCCAGTCGATGAAGCCGTTCTTGGACTGCTCGTTGCCGAGGAAGATGTTCTCGGCGATCGAGAGGAACGGGCTGAGCGCCAGCTCTTGGTGGATGATGACGACGCCCGCGGCCTCGGAGTCGTTGATGTTCTTGAAGTCGACGGGCTGGCCGTCGAGCAGGATCTGACCGTCGAACGAGCCGCTCGGGTAGACGCCCGAGAGCACCTTCATGAGCGTCGACTTGCCGGCGCCGTTCTCGCCGCAGATCGCGTGGACCTGGCCGCGCTCGACCTCGAGCGTGACGTCCTGCAGGGCCTTGACGCCGGGGAACGTCTTGGTGATCTCCCGCATCTCGAGGATCGTGTTCGCCACGTGTTCCTTCTTCCGTGTGTCGGGTGGGTGCCGCTGGGGAGCAGAGAAGCGAGGAGGCGCTGGTCGGCGACCGGCGCCTCCTCGGTTCTCGCAGGGGAGGGACCTACTTGAGGTCGGCCTCGGTGTAGTAGCCGCTGTCGATCAGGACCTCTTTGTAGTTGTCCTTCGTGACGATGGTCGGCTGGAAGAGGTACGTCGGGACGACCTTCACGCCGTTGTCGTACGTCTTGTCGTCGTTCGTCTCGGGCGTCTTGCCGGTGAGCAGGTCGTCGGCCATCACCACGGACTGGTCGGCGAGCTGACGCGTGTCCTTGTAGATGGTCGAGTACTGCTGACCCTCGATGATCGACTTGACCGAGGCGGCCTCGGCGTCCTGGCCGGTGATGACCGGGAGGGCGTCGCTGGTGTAGCCGGCACCCTCGAGCGCCGAGATGATGCCGATCGAGATGCCGTCGTAGGGCGAGAGCACGCCGTCGAGCTTGGTGCCGCCCGAGTAGGTCGAGGCGATCAGGTTCTGCATGCGGGCCTTGGCGGTGGCCGGGTCCCATGCCGCGGTGGCGGCCTGCGTGAACTGGTCCTGACCGGAGCCGATCGTCAGCGAACCGTCTTCGATGTAGGGCTTGAGGGTGTCCATCGCGCCGTTGAAGAAGAAGGTGGCGTTGTTGTCGTCCGAGCTGCCGGCGAAGACCTCGATGGTCTTGGGCGAGGCGCCGTCGACCTTCTTGCCGTCGGCGTCGGCGAGGCCGAGACCGGTCAGGAGGCTGGTGCCCTGGTCGACGCCGACCTTGTAGTTGTCGAACGAGACGTAGTAGTCGACGTTCTCGTTGCCCGTCAGCAGGCGGTCGTACGAGATGACCTTGATGCCGGCCTTGGCGGCCGAGTCGAGCTGGTCGCTGAGCGAGCCACCGTCGATCGAGGCGACGATGAGGACCTTCGCGCCCTTGGTGATCATGTTGCTGATCTGCTGGACCTGCTGGGGGATCTTGTTGTCGGCGTACTCGAGGTCGACCTTGTAGCCCTTGTCCTCGAGGGCGCTCTTGACGGCGTCGCCGTCCTTGATCCAGCGCTCGGACACCTTGGTGGGCATCGCGACGCCGACCAGCGCACCGGCGTTGTCGCCGCTGCTGCTGCCGCCGGCGTCACCGCCGCGTCCGCCGCCGCCGCCGGAGCAGGCGGCCAGGGAGAATGCCATGCCGACGGCGACGATGCCGACGAGGAGCTTTTTCTTCACGGTTGTTCCATTCGTGTCAGGTGTCATCTCGACGGCGTCGTCGATGACGGGTGATGGTGCTGTGAGGGGATCTCTGTGGTGCGGGCGCTCGACGGCTCGGGTGGCCGGGGACGCGCCGGGCCGACGGGTGCGCGAGGCCTGCCCGTCGGGGCTGAGGGGACGTCAGGCCGGGGCGACCGCGAGGAGGCGCGGGGCGGGCGACGTGCGGACGGCCCGGTGGGCGGCCGGGCGGCGGAGGGAGGAGCTGTTCACGGTTGACCTCTTCGTCAGGAAACGTGTGGCTGGGGTGTCGCGGAGTGGAGCGGGATGGCCCGTCGCGGGGACGGTCGAGCGCTGACCTGAGAATGTGAGCGCTCACATCGGTGGTGCTGGGCAATACTGAACGAGGTCCAGGTGCTTGTCAAGTCGGTCGGCGCCCGGCGTGTCGCGACAGGATTTACACGTTCGCCACACGCCGTTCACGCGCGTGAGCGGTCGTCACGTCACAGTGTGCCCATGATCACCGCGACCGCGACCGTCCACACGGCGCACGACGCCGCCGGCCTGTTCTGGTTGTCGCGCCGCCTGCTCGCCGAGCACCGGGCCGCGAAGGTCGAGGTGGGCCAGTACCTCGTGCAGCTCGCCGACGCCGGGACCGTGCTGCTCACCGAGCTGCCCGAGGCCCTGCGGTTCGACGTCGTCGTCCGGGACGAGCTGACGGCACGCCGCACGCGCCGGGCGCTCGAGGCTGCCCTCGAACGCTGCCTGCCCGGCACGGTGTCGGCCATGACCTGGCAGACCGAACCCGTCGCCGTCTGAGGGCGGCCCGGCGCGACACCCCCGAACCAGCGCGACGCCCCGGGTTCGCGGGGTGTCGTGCTGGTTCGGGGGTGTCGGGCCGCGCTAGAACGCGGTGATGGTCCAGCTCGCCGTGTGGGCCTCGCCCGGGGCGAGCAGCACGAGGTCGTCACCCGAGTTGAAGGCGTCCGGCGGGCAGGTCATGGGCTCGACGGCCAACCCGACGCGGTCGTTCTCGGGCTCGGGGCGGTCGGCGGTGTGCACCTGCACCCAGGGCAGCTCGGTCCCCCACGACATGGTGACGCCGTGGCCGTCGCGCGCGGTCACCGTGGCGGTGACCCGCGCCTCCTGAGCGGGGCCCCCACCGGCGTCGCCGTCAGGGGTGCCGAACGCGAGGTCGGTGAAGGCGTGGTCGACGAACAGGTCGCCGACCGGGTGCCCGTCGCGGAAGTCGAAGCCGTCACGGTCATCGACGGGCCGCGTGCCGACGGGGACCAGGCGGTCGTCGGTCACCTCGAGGTAGCTCGCGGCGGGCAGCGTGAACGACCAGTCGTCGACGCGACCCTCGCCGGCGACGAGGTAGGGGTGCGGCGCGGTGCCGTAGGGGGCGACGCCCGTGCCCGCGTTGCGGGCCGTGACCGTCGTGGTGAGCCCGTCGTCGGTCAGCTCGTAGACGACCGACAGCGCCAGCCGCCACGGGTAGCCGTCGTTCGGCACGAGCACGAACGAGGCCGAGGCCCGCGCGGCCTGGGCCTGGTCGATGGTCCAGTCGGCCCAGTGGGCCAGGCCGTGCAGGGCGTGCCCGCGCTCGACCTCGTTCAGCGGCAGCTGGTGTTCGACCCCGTCGCGCTCGTAGCGTCCGTCGGTCACGCGGTTGGGCCACGGGGCGAGCAGGGCCCCGCGGAAGCCCGGCCGCACCTCGTCGGCGGCGAACGGCACGACCAGGTCGCGGCCATCGAACGTGAGCGTGCGCAGCGTGGCCCCGACCCCGGCGATCTCGGCCCGGTAGCCGTCCCGCTCGAGCACGACCTGCGCGCCCGAGACCGGCACCGGCGACGTGACGAGGCGAGCGGTCGGCGGCGCCCCCGGTGCGGGCTCGACGACGGGGGGCACGGTGCCGTGCGGCGGCACGGGGGCGACGGGGGTGGGCTCAGACATGCGCGGGCTCTCCGAGGACGGACGCGGACAGGAACGGGTTGCGGAAGCGGCCCTCGGGGTCGACCGACGCGACGTGGGCGGCGAAGTCGCCGAGACGCGGGAACACCCGGCGCAGCTCGGCGTGGGTGGCGGTCGAGACCTTGCCCCAGTGCGGGCGGGCGTCGAAGGCGCCGAGCACCCGTTCGATCTCGGGCAGCACGGCGAGCACCTCGTCCGGGCGGCGGTGCCAGGTGAAGTGGAAGGCCACGCTCTGACGTCCGCCACTCGGGCTGATCCAGGCATCGTCCGGGGCGATCGTGCGGATCTCGCTGACCATGAGCACGTCGGCGAAGGTGTGCGCGATGCCACGGAGCCCCTCGATCGCGGCCGCGGCGTGCTCGGCGGGGATCAGGAACTCGCTCTGGATCTCTTCGCCGGCGCTCGGCGTGAAGTCGAAGCGGAAGTGCGGCAGGCGTTCGAGCCACGGGCCGGCCACGCCGCCCTGCTGCGTGACGGCCGCGGTCTCGGCTCCGGGGATCATGTGCGTGGTCGCGTCGGCCCGCAGGGCGCCGAGGTCGCGGAGGTCGAGACCGACCGCGTCGCCGACCCGGTGCTTCGACCAGACCTGGTCGACCCCCGCGCCGTCGTACCGCGTGAAGAAGCTCAGGCTGTACGCACCGGCGAGCACGGCGTCGAGGTGCTCGAGGGCGGCCGCCCACGGGAGGTCCTCGTGGATGGTCTGCTCGACGTCGAAGGTCGGCACGGTGTCGAGTTCGAGGCTCGTGACGACGCCGACGGCGCCCAGCGAGACGACGGAGGCGCCGAACGCGTCGTCACCGCGGCGGACGGTCTCGAGGCTGCCGTCCGCGCGGACGAGCTCGACGGCGCGGACGCCGGCCGAGAGGGCGGGATTGCGCACGCCGGAACCGTGCGTGCCGGTCTGGACCGCTCCGGCGACCGAGATGTGGGGCAGCGAGGCGAGGTTGTGCAGGGCGAGGCCGCGACGCTGCAGCTCGCCCGCGAGGGCGGCGTGCGTCGTGCCCGCACCGACGCGGACCGTGCCGGCGGCCGAGTCGATCTCGACCGGGGTGTCGAGCGCGTCGAGCGAGACGAGGACGCCGTCGGTGTCGGCGACCCGGTTGAACGAGTGGCGCGAGCCCAGGGCCTTGACCCGACGGCTGCCGGTGACGACGTCACGCAGCTCGTCGATGCTCGTGGGGCGACGCAGGTCGGTCGTCGAGTACTCGACGTTGGCGGCCCAGTTCTGCATGGAGACTCCTTCGGCTCGGGGTGCTGCGTCGAGTCTAGGCGAGCCCCACCGCCGGGAGTGAGCGCTCACTCGCCTCGGGCGGCGGCCTGCCAGCCGAGCAGCGGGCCGAGGCGCTCGGCGGCGTCGGTCAGCACCTGCGTGTACTCGGCGAGTCCGAAGTCGAACGGCAGCTCGACGATCAGGTCGTCGACCTCGCGCATCGCGGCGTTCTCGTGCAGCTGCTCGGCGATCCACTCGGACGGGCCGACGAGGTCGCGGTCGAACATCATGCCGCGGGGTCCGTGGGCCACGGTGGTGCGGTCGCGACGGGAGGACGCGTAGGCCTCGTACGCCGCACGCTGCTCGGCGGTGGCCGTGTCGGTGGGCAGGACGACCGCGCCCTTGGCGACCCGCGCCTCCTGACCCGAGGGGTGGACCGCGCGGAACGCGCGGATCTGCTCGAGTTGCGACGCCGCGAAGCGGGTCGGCTCGATCGGCCCGGGCGCGCCCGCGAAGCTGACGTTGCTGATCAACATGCCGAGGCCCTGGCGACCCGCCCACTCGGCCGACCGGGGGCTGCCCGCGCCGTACCAGACACGGTCGGCGAGGCCGGGGCTCTGCGGCTGCACCCGCCCGGTGAAGACCTCGATGCCCTCGGTGCCCTCGAACGCGCTGACCTGCTCGCCCCGGACGAGCGAGAGGAACTTCTCGACCCGGCCGTACGAGAAGTCCTGGTGGTCGGCGGCGTCCCCGTAGAGGTGCGGCCCGACCTCGTCGTAGGCGCGGGGCTCGCCGACGCTGACGCCGAGCTGCAGCCGGCCGCGCGAGAGCACGTCGACCGTGCCCCAGTCCTCGGCGAGACGGAACGGGTTCTCCCAGCCGAGCGGCATCACGGCCGTGCCGAGGGTCAGGCGCGAGGTGCGCTGCGCCGCGGCCGAGAGGAACGCGACGGGCGACGAGATGCCGAACTGCAGGTGCCGCGTGCGGGTCCAGCCGCCGTCGAGCCCCAGCGCCTCGGCCCGCTCGAACAACTCGAGCCCCTGCTCGAGTCCGACGGTCGGGTCGTCGCCCTCGAAGGCGCCGATGGTGAGGAAGCCGAGACGACGCAACGGCCTCGCGGCGGCGGACGGAGCGGGCGACGAGGAGGCGGTGGTCACCCGTCGAGCCTAGCCAGACGACCCGGGGTCGCCGGGCCGGGCCCCCGGCCCTCGTCCCCCCGTGCGACATCCCCGGACGGCGTCCCCCGGGGTGCGTCCCCCGCATTGGGGACCGGCCCACCCCCGTACTGGGTGCCTGTGCCCCGTTGTCCCCCACCCCGGAGTGCGGTTCGCTGGACGGAGCCGTTCGAGGGTCACGTCGACGACGACACGACCACGCACGCCACCACGACTCCAGGGGAACAGAACACGATGGACACCGCAGAGCCCGACACCGGACGCCCGGGCACGAACGACCCCTCGGACGCGGCGCTCGTCCTCGACCCCACCGCGACCGTGGGCACCGTCCGGACCACGCCGGCGCGCCCGGCCCGCATCCGCCGCGAACGCGCCACCCGTCTGCGTCGCCCCGCCACCTTCGTGCTGTCCTGGCTCGACCTGCCCAACGACGGCAGCGACCCCACCCTGCCCCTCGGCACGTGCCTCGTGCTGCGCACGGTCGGCCGGCCGGCGCGGGACGTGCTCGTCGACCTGCCCGGCGGCCCCGTCCGGGGTCGCGACAAGCTGCGCCCCGGGGCCCCCCTCGGCATCGCCACCCCCGTCGAGCTCGACGCTCTGGTCGCCCTCGGCACCGTCTTCGTCGAGTGGTCGGACGCTCACGGTGTCAGCCGGACCACGTGGCTCCGCGTCCCACCGGTCCCGGCTCGGTACCGCAGCCCCGCCGCCCACTGACCACGTCGACGCGTCCGCCCCGGACCGGGACGTCCCCGGGAGGGACGTGAGCGACGCGCCGACGCGCGCCGCCCCTCCCGGGCTCAGCGCCGGTAGGCCGCCGCCGGGTGCGTCGCGGGGAGCCGGGGTCCGCCGCCGGTCAACCGCTCGCGCAGCGTCTCGCCGGGCACGTACGCCTCGCGCAGTCGACCACGACGACGCAGCTCGGGCACGACCAGCTCGACGAAGTCGGTCAGCGTGTCGAACGAGTGGTACTGGCGCAGGTTGATGCCGTCGATGCCCTCGTCGTCGAGCCAGCGCTCGACGGCGTCCGCGACGACGGTCGGGGTGCCGGCGACGAAGAACGTGCCGCCCCAGGCCTCGTCGACCGAGTCGATCAGCTGCCCCACCGTGATGTCGAGCGGCAGCGCGGCGGCTCCCGGGTGGTCGAGCCGACCCTCGGCCTCGAGCGCCTCGCGCACGGTCCGGTCGCGGGGGTGCGCCGGGGCGTCGAAGGGGATGCTGCGGTGGATCAGCTTGCCCTGCTCGCTGGCGAACGAGCGGTAGAGCGCCAGCTTCTCGGCGACGACCTCGTCGGTCTCGCCCGTGATGACGCCGGCCTGCACGATGAACGACACGTCGTCGGCGGAACGTCCGGCCGCGACCGCCGCCTCGCGCGCGGCCGCACCGACCGCCCGGACGGCGGGGCCGCCGGTGAAGACGACCTCGGCGTTGCGGGCCGCCTGCTCGACGCCCTTCGGCGACGCCGTCGCGAGGAAGAGCACGGGCGTGCGCTGCGGCGACGGCTCGCTGAGGTGCGGGCCGGCGACGCGGAAGTGCTCGCCGACGTGGTCGATCGCGTGCACCTTGGCGGGGTCGGTGTAGACGCCGGAGCCGGGCTCGAGCCCGTCGGCGGTGGGGTCGGCGACGACGGCGTCGTCCTCCCACGAGCCCTCCCACAGCTTGTAGAGCACGTCGAGGTACTCGGCGGCGCGGGCGTAGCGCTCGGCCTTGGGGATCTCGGCGTCGAGGCCGAAGTTGCGGGCGGCGTTCGGCAGGTACGACGTCACGACGTTCCAGCCGACGCGCCCCTTCGTGAGGTGGTCGAGGGTCGACATCCGCCGCGCGAACGCGAAGGGCGGCTCGTAGCTCGTCGAGAAGGTGATGCCGAAGCCGAGGTGCTCGGTCACCGCGGCCATGGCCGGCACGACCATCATCGGGTCGTTGTTGGGCGCCTGGATGCCCTCGAGCAGGGCCGGTGCCGGGCTGTCACCGAACACGTCGTAGGCACCGAGCACGTCGGCGATGAAGATCGCGTCGAAGCCGCCACGCTCGGCCAGGCGGGCCAGCTCGAGCCAGTACGCCAGGTCTTTGTACTCGCTGCGGTGGTTGTGCGGCAGTCGCCAGAGACCGTGCGTGATGTGCCCGACGCAGTTCATCTCGAAGAGGTTGAGGATCAGCTTCTTCTTCGGGGCGGGGTTCCCGGCGTCGGCGGCGGCGGGGACGGTGGCGGACGGCTCGGGCGCGGGGGTGTCTGCGGTGCTCACGCGTCCTACTGTGCCGCACCGCGCCTCCTCGTCCACCGGGCGGTGACGCCGTGTCGCCCGCGGGGAGAGCCGGGCGGCACCACACCGCACCGCGTCCCGTGCACGACACCGCGACGAGACGAGGTGTGGTGCACGGAACGCGGTGCGGTGCGGCGCGGCGGGTCAGCGCTCGCGGATCGTGGTGGTCACGTCGACGAGGCTGGGATCGGCGGGCGCCGAGCCGAAGCCGAACCGCACGGGCGGGTCGAGCGGGGCCAGCGGCCCGAGGGCGCGACCGTCGAGACGGGCGTCGACCGCCACGATGCGCCGGGCCAGCGTCACGCCGTAGTACTCGCGACGACCTCCACCGGCCGTGCCCGCCGTGCGGGCACCCCGGACGATCAATCGGGCCACCGGGTCGATCAGCGTGAGCCAGCCGGGGCGGGTCGCGAACGCCCGGGGCACGAGCCGCAGCAGCCAGCCGAGCGCGGACACGGGCCCGATCTCGAGCGACAGGTCGAGGACGTCGCCGCCCGCGTCGTCGGGGCCGGCCGAGACCCGCAGCGTCCGGTCGACGCCGCGCCACGACACGGGCTGCACGCGCACCTCGTCGAACGTGTAGGTCGACGAGACGTAGTCGGCCACGGCCTGCGACGGCGCCAGCAGCGTGCGGTGGCCGTCCGCACCCTCGACCATCACGTCGACGAAGCGGCCGAGCGGCGAACGGTCCCACAACCCGACGACGACGCGCGTGCCGGACTCCGTGCCGAAGCCGGCGATGCGTCCGTGGAACCGCTGGTCGGGGGTCGCTCTGCTCATCGCTCGACCGTACGCCGACGGTGCTGCACGCACCGCGCCTCCGGGTCCGTCGCTCCCCCGCTCGTCGCGGGCCGAGGCGGACCCGGAGGCGCGGGTCGTCGGTTCGGGAGGCGCTACTCGGCCACGCGGGCCGAGACGGTCTCGAGGGCGGCGAGCTCGTCGGCGCTGAGGGCCACGCTCGCGCTGGCCAGCAACGCGGGCAGCTGCTCGAGGGTGCGGGCGCTGGCGATCGGGGCGACGACGCGGGGCTGCGCCTGCAGCCAGGCGAGGGCGATCGTGGCGATCTCGACATGGTGGGCGCTCGCGATGTCGCGCAGGGCGGCCACGACGTCGAGCCCCTCGTCGCTGAAGTAGCCCTCGACGTTGCCGCTGCGGGCCCCGGCGATGTCGTCACGGCTCTGGTACTTGCCGGTGAGGAAGCCCGCGGCGAGCGAGAAGTAGGGCGTCACGCCGAGCTGGTTCAGGGCGGCGAGCGGAGCCAGGTCGCGCTCGTAGGACTTGCGGGTCACGAGGTTGTAGTGCGGCTGCAGGGCGACCGGGGCCGCGAATCCCTCGCGGCGCGCGATCTCGACCCACTCGGTGATGCGCTCGGGCGAGAAGTTCGAGATGCCGACGTGCCGCACCTTGCCGGCCTTCTGCAGCGCGTCGAAGGCGCCGAGGGTCTCGGCGAGGTCGTCGCCGGTGTCGAAGTGCGCCCAGTACAGGTCGATGTGGTCGGTCTGCAGGCGGGTCAACGAGGCGTCGGCCGCGGCGGCGACGTTGGCGGCGCCGAGCCCGGGGAACTCGGGGTGCTGGCTGACCTTGGTGCCGAGCACGATCTGGTCGCGACGCGAGGCGCCACCCTGGGCGAGCCAGGTGCCGATGACCGTCTCGGACTCACCGCCCGAGTTGCCGTCGGCCCAGGCCGAGTAGACGTCGGCCGTGTCGACGAAGTTGCCGCCGCCGGCGACGAAGGCGTCGAGCACCGAGTGCGACTCGGCCTCGTCGCTGGTCCAGCCGAAGGTGTTGCCGCCGAGGGCGAGGGGGAAGACGTCGAGGTCGGATGTTCCGATGAGGGGCATGCGGGGGTTCCTTTCGCGAACGTCGCGTCGGGTCGGCGCGGCGACTACCCAGGTCTAACGCGTGCGGCGCGGGTTCGTTCCCAGGTCCGCGGCGTTCCCGGGTGCGCGGTCAGTACCCCTGCTCGACGTCGACGACGCCCTCGGGGTCGCCGCCCTCGGCGAGCGCACGGATGTTCGCCTCGACCCGGGCCTGGAACAGCGGCTCGGTCATGTCGTTCGTGTTCGCCTGGTGCGGGGTGACGAGCGCACGGGGTTCGGCCCACAGGGGGTGACCGTCGGGCAGCGGCTCGGGGTCGACCACGTCGAGGCCCGCGGCCCCGATCCGCCCTTCGGCGAGTGCCGTCACGAGCGCGTCCGTGTCGACGAGCGGGCCGCGGGCGATGTTGACCAGCACGGCCGTGTCCTTCATGGCGGCGAACTCGGCGGCACCGAGCAGGCTGCGGGTGCCGCCGGTGAGGGCGGCCGCGACCACGACGACGTCGCTCGTCGGCAGCACCTCCGCCAGGCGGTCGACCGTGATCGTCCGGGCAGCGCCCGGCACGGCCTCGTCGGTGCGGCGCACCATCGTCACCTCGACGTCGAACGGCTGCAGCAGCCGCAGCAGCTCGGTGCCGATGCCGCCGGCCCCGACGATGGTGACGGACGCGCCGTTCAGCGAGATGCCGCGCTGCTCGCGCTCCCACGAGGAGGCGCGGGCCCTGATCTGGAGGGAGCGCAGCGTCGCCAGCGTCAGCGCCAGGGCGTGCTCGGCCACTGGTGCGCTGTACGCGCCCTTGGCACTGGTGAAGACGAGGCCGTCGCGGGCGGTGGCCTGCATGGTCTCGACGTAGGCGTCGACCCCGGCGCTCGGCAGCTGGACGACGCGGACGCGGGGGTGCTCCTCGATCGCCGCGCGCAGGGCGTCCTGGTCGACGCGGCCACCGAGGACGATCATGTCGGTCTCGTCGCCGAGCTCGACCAGGCGGGCGTCGGTCGCGTCCACCGCCCTCGTCGCGGGGGCGACGCCCCAGGCGTCACCGGACGACGCCTCGGAGTCGGCGGAGGCGGAGGGCAGGACGGTGACGGCGACGGTGCTCATCGCTCCACCGTATCGATCCGGTCACGAAAGCGACTCAGGCTCGTGTCCGCGTCGAGCCGGTGGCAGAGTGACGCCGTCTGCAGGTCGCGAAACCCGATCGTGGACGCGGGAGGCACGGGTCAACGGCGACACGCGCCTCCTTCCCCTCACCCCACCCCGTCGCTCCCGTCGCACGACGGTCGACGGTCGCGGCCCCCGGGGGTACGCTGTCCCACGGCCCAGGCGGGCCCACGGCCCCACCGGGCCCGGCGGCAGCACGACGGAAGGCAGGTGAGCGGCGATGGCTGGTGACAGTACTGGCGCCCCGCGGCATCGCTCCGTGATCGCGCCGTCCGCCCCGCTCGTCTGAGCACCGGGCCCGACCGACCACGAGCGAGGCCCACGGGCACCGACGTCTCCTGTCGACGCACGTCGTCGACGACCCGACACCCCGGTGTCGTCTCGTCGCCCGTGTGCGTCGCCCCGGCCCCACCGCACACCCGTCGTCCACACGGCTGTCGTGACCACCACCGGTACGACATCGTCCCTCGACGGACGGTCGTCGCACCCCGAACGGCAGGAGCGCAGACCATGGCACTCATCGACAACGGCATCTACGTCGCGGGACACCGCACCGACAGCCCGGCGAACCTCGACGAGACGTTCGAGCTGCTGCACGAACACCAGGGCATGGCCTGGATCGGGCTGTACCGCGCCGACCCCGACGAGGTGCGCTCGATCGCGCAGGAGTTCGAGCTGCACCCGCTCGCCGTGGAGGACGCACTCAAGGGCCACCAGCGCGCGAAGCTCGAGCGCTTCGGCGAGACCCTCTTCGTCGTGCTGCGGTCGGCCCGCTACCTGGACGCCGAGGAGACGGTCGAGTTCGGCGAGGTGCACGTGTTCGTCGGTCCGGGCTTCGTCATCACGATCCGGCACGCCGAGAACCCCGACCTGGGTCGGGTGCGGCGCCGCCTCGAGTCGAACCCCGAGCTGCTCGCCCTCGGACCCGAGGCCGTCCTCTACGCCGTGCTCGACCAGGTGGTCGACGGCTACGGCCCGGTCGTCGCCGGCATCGAGAAGGACATCGACGAGATCGAGGACGAACTCTTCGGCGGCGACCCCGAGGTCTCACGGCGCATCTACGAACTGCTGCGCGAGGTGATCAGCTTCCAGCGCGCGACGAGCCCGCTGCGGGGGATGCTCGAGAACCTGCTGCGCGGGTCGGACAAGTACGGCGTCGACGTCGAGTTGCAGCGCTCGCTGCGCGACGTGCTCGACCACGTGTTGCGCATCGGCGAGCGCGCCGACACGTTCCGCGCCCTGCTCGAGAACGCGCTGACCGTGCACTCGACGCTCGTCACCCAGGCGCAGAACGACGAGATGCGGCGCCTGTCCGAGGCCGGGCTCGCCCAGAACGAGGAGACCCGGCGCCTGTCGGAGGTCGGCCTGCAGCAGAACGACGAGGTCAAGAAGATCTCGGGCTGGGCGGCCATCCTGTTCGCCCCGACCCTGGTCGGCGGCGTCTACGGCATGAACTTCGACCACATGCCCGAGTTGCACTGGCAGTTCGGCTACCCCATGGCGGTCGCCGCCATGGTCGCGGTCGGCGCGAGCATCTGGGGCGTCTTCAAGTGGAAGAAGTGGCTCTGACGCCGTCGCACCGGTGACGCCGTCGCACCGGTGACGCCGTCGGGCCGGTGACGCGGAGAACGCAGGAGGCGCGGGTCGGGTGACCCGCGCCTCCTGCGTTCTCGAGGCGGTGCGGTGCTGCGATCGGGGCCTAGGCCTCGAGCGCGGCGTCGAGCGTGATCTCGACGCCGGTGAGGGCCTTCGAGACGGGGCACGTCTCCTTGGCGTTCTGGGCGGCCTCGAGGAAGCCGGCCTCGTCGATGCCGGAGACCTCGCCGCGGACGGTGAGGGCGATGCCGGTGAGCTTGAAGCCGCCGGCCGAGTCCGGGCCGAGCGAGACGTCGGCCTTGACGTCGAGGGCCTCGACGGTGCCGCCGGCCTGGCCGAGGACGGCCGAGAACTGCATGGCGTAGCAGGCCGAGTGGGCCGCGGCGAGCAGCTCTTCGGGGCTGGTGGAGCCGTTGGCGTCGTCGGCGGCACGCTTGGGGAACGAGACGTCGTAGGTGCCGAGCTTCGAGCTCGAGAGCTCGACCTGACCTTCGCCGGTCTCGAGGCTGCCGTTCCAGGCGGTGCGTGAGGTGCGAGTGGGCATGTGGTGCCTTCTTTCGTGGAGGGGCCGACGTCGGGGTCGGCCCGGGGTGGGGTGTTCGGGGGTGTTCTGGTCGGTCGGTGAGGCGGGTCAGAGGTGCTGGTCGGTGAGGGCGGCCGTGTTCGCCCGGACGGCGGCGGCGAGCGCGGCGATGTCGGCTCGCAGCGTCTGCAGGTCGGTCAGCTCGAGACCGGTGGCGCCGCAGATCTGGTCGGCGAAGCCGGCGGCCTGCTCGCGGAGCGCGACCCCGGCGTCGGTCAGGGCGACGTCGACGGTGCGCTCGTCGGAGGCCGAGCGTGTGCGCGTGACCAGGCCGTGGGCCTCGAGCCGCTTGAGCAGGGGCGACAACGTGCCCGACTCGAGCTGCAGCTGGTGACCGAGCTCGGAGACCGTCGTCGGGCCGCCCTGCCAGAGGACCAGCAGCACGAGGTACTGCGGGTAGGTGAGGCCGAGCGGCGCGAGCAGGTCGCGGTACCGCGCCGTGACGGCACGCGAGGCGTTGTAGAGCGCGAAGCAGATCTGCTCGTCGAGCACGGGCGCCGGGCCCGGGGTCGTCGTCTCGGCTGCTGTCGTCATGTCGGCGACTGTAGCACGTCGCGCACGACTTGGTTGTGCACAACCAATGGCCCCCCGCGTGACGCGGGACGGGCGGCGACGAACCCGCCTCAGTCGACGTCGAACCCGCCTCGGTCGACGTCGGCCCGGCGTTCCCGGAAGGCGATCATGTTGACGCGGTTGCCGCAGCGGACGCTGCAGAACCGCTTGGACCCGTTGCGCGACAGGTCGACGAAGACCCCGTCGCAGTCTTCCGCGGCACAGGCCCGCAGCCGGCCGGTCTCGTCGGTGCGGATGACGTCGACCAGCGCCAGGGCAGACTCGACGCGGATGCGGTCGGCGAGGGGCGCGTCGTCGCTCGTCGCGTGCAGGTGCCAGTCGAGGGCGTCGTGTCGCACGAGCCGGGGCGACGAGACGCTGTCGGCCAGCATGCGGTTGACCTCGGCGGCGAGCAGGTCGCGCTCGAGCGTCCAGATGCGTCGCAGTTCGGCCCGGACGCCCTGCACCGAGGCCAGTTCGGCGTCGTCCCGGTCGAAGCGGCCCGAGAAGGCGAACGAGTCGAGCAGGGCCGTCAGCTCGGCACGGGTCGAGAGCTCGTCGCCACCGGACCGACTCGCGCCGGCACCGGTGTTGACCAGGGCGACGTTGAACTCGAGGACGTCTTCGGTGTCAGGGGCGAAATGCAAGTTGACTCCTTGTTAGAGGCGGTCCTACGCTCGCTACAGAGACGGCGAGTCAGCACCCATTGTGCACGACGGCCCTGACACAAGGAGTCCTCGTGAGCACCGGTGCGACCACGACCACGATCGCGACGACACCCCTCGCCGCGGGGCGCCCCGCCTCGACCACCGCCGGCCTGCTCGTCGCCCTGCTGGCCGCCGCCTCGTTCGGATTCTCGGGCCCGTTCGTCAAGCCGTTGCTCGAGTCGGGGTGGAGTCCCGTGGCTGCCGTCACGGTCCGCGCCCTGATCGGCGGGGTCGTGCTCGCCCCCGTCGCCCTCTTCGCCCTCCGGGGCCGCCTGGGTCCGATCTGGCGGGCCCGGTGGCGCGTGCTCGGCATGGCGGTGGTCGGCGTCGCCGGCACCCAGGTCTTCTACTTCGCCGCGGTGGTGCGCATCCCGGTCGGCACGGCGATCCTCGTCGAGTACCTCGCCCCGCTGCTGCTCGTCGGCGTGGCCTGGGCGACCTCGCGACGCGTCCCGCAGGCCGTCGTGCTCGTGGGCTCCGTGATCGCCTTCGCGGGCCTCCTGCTGGTCGTCGCCCCGAGCGGAGGTGTGGCCCTCGACCCCGTCGGGCTCGCCCTGGCGGGGGCGGCGATGGTCTGCTGCGCCGCCTACTTCGTGCTCGCCGCCCGGCCGAGCGGCGACCTGCCCCCGGTCGCCCTGGCGGCCTCGGGCCTGCTCGTCGGCGCCGGGCTGCTGGGACTGCTGGGACTGACCGGCCTCGTGCCGTTCACGACCTCCGCGGCCGACGTGCCCCTGTTCGACGCGATCGTGCCGTGGTGGGTGCCGATGCTCGTGGTCGGCGTCGTGGCCACCGCGGTCGCGTACGCCACGAGCATCACGGCGAGCAGCATGCTCGGCTCCCGCCTGGCGTCGTTCGTCGGCCTGCTCGAGGTGGCGGCCGCCGCGCTCTACGCCTGGCTGCTGCTCGGCGAGGCCCTGACCCCGCTGCAACTCGGCGGCGGCCTGCTGATCGTGGTCGGCATCGGCTTCGTCCGGGCCGAACGCACCCGCGAGGCCGCGGTCGTGGCCGACGCGGTGGCCGAGACGCCCCTCGGCGACGCGGTGGCCGAGCCGCCCGTCGTCGACACGGTGGCCACCGACGGCCGAGGTGCGACCCTGGGGTCATGGACCGATGCGGGCGCGGCCCAGGCGGCTCTTTGGTCAAAAGGCCCGCGATTTACTGCTCGCAGGAATCAACAGGCTGCATCCGTACAACAAACTAGATCGTCACCGCGCGGAGTCCTTGATTAGTTCAATGCACAACGTCTTCGTTCCCGACGTTGAACACGTAAATGTCCCAGGGATCTGGGTTGTCGAACTTTTCCCCCCGACCGATCTGCCTTCGCTTCAGGCCGCATTGACGAAGAACGGGTGGGACAAGACTCCCTATAGTTGCCCCTCAGAACAGAGCAGCAACGCGACGCTCGGCAATTCACGGGCGCAGGGGGGTGTTAGGTGTTGCGTGTCATCGACGTAGTACGGCCAAACTCGGGCTTTATGGCGGTTGATGCTGTCCATGACGAGTTGCCAAAGGGAGTTGACATCGTCGAGATGCACGCCCGCCAAGTCGGAGCCAGCCTGACGGCGATTGTGGCGCGATTTAGGCTCTCCCCAACGGAGGCTGCATTTCTGGATCTGGAGTGGCATCGACCACACGAGCCGCGACTAGCCATAAGCACGTCGATCGCGATTATTGCGGTAGTCATCGCACTCTGACGCGGGAGCGCGCACGCGTCCACATAGCCGGCGGTGGCCACGACGATGTACGGCGTCAGGCAGCTCTGAGTGAGCTCGACCTACTAGAGGATGGGGCCACTAGAAGCTAGCCGTAAAACTATCAGAATGATACTAACGTGATATCAGAATGGTAGTTCAGTGGGATCACCGGCGCAGGCTATCGAGATCGACTCAGGTCATGTACTCGACGGCAGATGGTTCGTCTTACAGTGTCGGCGTGGATGTTTGAGCCTCGAGCACGGTGAGCGACGTGGTCACTCTTGCGCCCAAGCTGGGGGTGGTGCAGAGGCTGGTTTGCAGCTTGAGTGAGTGAGTAATTTCTGGATCAGTGTGAACGCGAGGTAGCTATGACCGGCCAATCTTGGAATCAATCCCCAGCTGATGAGAATCCGCGAAGAATGGCCACTTTTGTCGTCACGGGACTGGTGACTGGTGCGGTGACGGGCGTTGCAGCCCCGAGCATTGTTTTTTCACTGGGTGCGATGATGAGCGCCGAAGGGGAAAGCGCTGAGGGGGCTGCGTCCGAAATGTTGCTCATCGGACTAGTCTTTTCCTTCCTCACGGTTCCAGCGGGAATAGCTTTCGGAGCCGTCGTCGGCCTGCTCACATCGTTTGCCCGCCCAGTTGTTGCTCAGACCCGGCCCGGTATTCGGCTGGCTTTTCTTTCGGCTATTTCTGTTGCTTTGTCGTCGGGTCTTCTCCTCCTCATGGGGTGGTACGTGTTCCCGACCCTGCTGTGGTTTGTCCCAGGTGTTGTGTTTGGCTTCTTAGCTGTTGTCGTAGCTGAGGCTTTTGTTCGTTCAAGGCAGCGCAGGCAAGGGGGCCGGAAGCTTTCATCTGAAAGGCTTCCAACCCCCTTGGTTTAGAGCGCCGGTTTAGGAGTTGCTAGGGCAGTAGCTGCCGATCGCAGTTGCTTTCGGTGATGGGCCGGCCGCCGGAACTCCCAGGGGCACAGGCACTTGATCACCGATATTCCACGCTTGACCGTCATCGGTGATGCCCCTCACTCCGTTGAACGACACAAGTCCAGGTGGCGTCGGCACCACGGTGAGCTCAGATAGGGAGCGCGTCGTTGCTGCCCAGTCGGGTACGACGTATGCGCCACCGAAGTCTGCCGTGAGACCAATTTGCCCGGTGCGGTCGTCGTACCCGATGTCAGTGAAGTGCTGATCTTCTCCGAACTCAGCAATCAGATTTTCGTTGGCAGGGACGGCCTCGAGGGCCCAAGCCGAGCCCTGCGGCGAGGTTCCTGGGGCATCCAAGATGACACCGTCGCTGTAGAGCTGACCGGCGTCATCCAGAGCGTACGTTCCGTTCGCTGCGAAGACCATTGTGATGTACGGGCCTTCGTCGACAACCGACCATCTGTAGCCATCCCAGTAGATGTATCGCCCCTGATCGTCGAGGGCCTTCACCGCGCCGCCGTCGGGAACTGCGGTCATAGCTGATGCTTGCACAATGGGAGATGCCCACGGCGCCGACTCTGCCGGCATCATTTCGTATTCGCCCCAAGTTTTGACGGTGTTGGACGTTGTGACCGCGGCCGCAGCACCGTTGAGGATAGACACATCTACAAACTCCCCGGCGAGCGGTGTTGGCATGAAGGACGATGGGGTAGTGCCCCATTCGACATCCCAGACACCGTCTGATTCGCGGCCCATTACTCCAGAACCTCCTCCCCAGGTATAGAGCCGCTTGTCACTGCCAAGAGCCAAGATGGTGGCCTTTGTGCTGCCCGCTTCAGTCCGAGTGGCAGCGAACTTCGACACCCGCACACCGCCCGGAAGTGGTGCTGCTGGTACGGGGGCCACCGCTTCGCAGAAAAAGACGCCGTCTGCGTAGGGAGAGACAACCGAGCCGTTACCGACTCCCGAAATGCGTCCAGATTTAGTCAAGAAGAAGTTCTCGGAAAGAGCTACATATCGGTCCTGAGAGATGGAGATACGAGCGTCGATGTTCTTGCCACAGATCAAGTCTCCACCAAGCGATCCGTCCTCTTGCCTGAAAATGATGGGCTTTTTCAGCGGACCTGCGACCAGACAGATGAGGCCAACGGCGTCACGGGTAAGGAGTGTGCTCCAGGTAGGGGAGTTGTTCCACCGAACGTAGGCCTCGTGGTTAGGCATACTCGCCTGAAAGCCGGTCATTGTGACGACGCCTGACCGGGTCAGTTCAATGTCAATGTCGTAGTAGATCGCTCCAAACCTCTCTGCGCTTGGGCAGAAGGGATCGTTGGCAATGTGCTTAACGGAAAATGATCTATACCAGTCGAGTATCTGCGAATCGGCGACTCGACTCTTAATCTCAATTTTTCCGGTGCTTGCGTGTCGAGTTGCAGCAACACGGTCGTTATCGTTGATGTAGATAGCGTTCGTGTAGCCAGTTTGTTTGGATGCAGCGGCGGTATTGGTATCCCAGTCTGCTTTGAGGTTGACCATCGTTCGGTAGTCTGCGGGGCCGTCTGCGGCTGGCTGGCGAAACCCGCGTGCATCGCCACGGAAGGTCAGGTCGGTAGGCGAGGCGCCTTTTAAGAAGCCTCGTGGCTGAGCCGAAATCATGCAGGCGGTGACGATCGCACGGTCGATATCGCTGGCCTCCTCGGAGTGTGTCGACGTCCAGGGAATGAAAGTCCGGTAATTGAACTCTGTTGAATGGACCTCTGCAGCCGTGAGTGCAGGTGACGACTCGAGGGCCCGCATTCCTCGTTCTTGGGGATTACTGTCCGGCTTTGGAAAGGCGAGTGTGGTAGCCGACATCACGGACGACCGAACGGAGTCCGGAACAGCAACAGGATCGACTGGCTCAGGATCTGGCGCAGTCGGAGAGGGGCTGGCGGTAGGAAGGTCACCGCTTTCGTTGCCCGAGCCTTCTGCTGGGTCCGATTCAGACGCAGGCTCGGCATAGGCGTTGAGGTCTGCGACAACGGGCACCTGATCGGGCTGCGGGGATACGGATTCGAGATTGAGTGAGTACGAGGTATCGGGATTGAGCGATTCGAAGGTTACGTTTGGTTCTTCGCTATCGATAGTCAATGTCTCATCAAGGGTGGCGCGGAATGAAGTTGCGTCCTCGGGAGCTAGCCATGCTGTCGTAAGCGTAGAGGGCGTCGCAGCGACGACGACGATGGGAACAACGGCTAGGTCAACTGTTTCTTCTAGGACCAGGCTTTCCTGAGCAGCGAAAGGAAGGGTACTTCCGACAGGAACATCTTCCGCGTCATCGGCGTCGCTTGGGTCCAGAGTGACGCCTGCGGTGTCGCCTTTGACTTCGTCACCGTAATAAATGGTGACGTTGAAGGGAGTTCCTGCCTCGTTCGTCCCGGATAGAACATGGGCCCCTTGGCCGGTGTCAACATCACTGTCGATAGTCAAGGGATGTCCGTTGACATCCTTGAATGAATCGAGATTGTCCCAGTCGATGACGATAGCTGTGTCAGCTTGCGCACCGGACGCTGGTTGCACAGCGATTAGAAGCGATCCTGCTAGAGCCACGGTAGCCGCTACGGCTACGAGACCTCGTGTTATTGTCGGCACAAATTCCCCCTTAGTAATTGCATGGAAGTTACTGGCAATTAGAAAGAGTCCTCTGCCCCCAAGAAGGGGGTCGACTGAACGGCGAGAGCTCACCGAAACCTAAAAAGCTTGGCAACAAGCGGTTACACAACTCATGCTGCAAGTTCGTAGGCACGAAGCCGCTCGACGCCATCGGGAGAATGGACAATGCGCCGAGCAGTGCGGTGGTCTCCGAGCCCGGAGGCGTCTCGGGGGTAAGCCGGCCAAACTTCCTCGCTTCCTCGCCTCCTCGAGAGTCGAGTGCTTGGAAGACGACTCGGGCTGTGGCGTGGGTTCCGCGTCGACGTCAGTGAGGCTCAGAGCGCATGAAGGCTTCCTCAGCCAGCCACCAGGTCCAGAGCTCGCGTTCGCGGGCATAGAGGGTGGCGAGGGTGCCGAAGACGTCGAAGGTTCGAGCTGCAGCGTCGCGAAGATCGCGGCGGTGAAGTCGCCACCCGCTATTGGTGGAGACGACGAGGCGGTGGGTCCGGAGACGGGAAAGGACTCGGATGATGCGGTGTCGGGGGACTCCGAGTCGGTCGGAGGCGTCATCGATAGTGACAGGGGCCTCGTGGCGCATGGTCGCGTAGACGCGGCCGGCAAGGTGTCCGAGGCCAAAACGGGTGAAGAGGTCGTGTCGGAGGTCGGCTAAATCGCTATCGAATCGGCCCAGGAGGTCAGCGCGACGGTCGAAAAGGACGGCGGGGGGCGGGCGGGATAACTGCCCTCCTATTAGCGCCGATTCGTCCGGTCGCTCGTAACGAGGTCATGGGAGCTGAGCACGAAGTCCTCGACGAGGCGCTTGGTCACGCCTGGCCCCGCACCGACTGAGATCCAGTGGCTCTTGTCGAGGTATCTCCCCGGGGTGATCGATTCGTGGTCTCGGCGGAGTGCGTCCGCGTGGTGCAGGTCGGCCTTCACTGTGATGATCTGCAGGTCGGGATCGTTGTCCGCGACGATGAGGAACACCTTTTCCGGGGTCTTCCACACCTCGAGGTGCGGCGTGAACGGGTAACCACGACTGACGTGCTCCAACCTCGCGGCGGCGTCCCGGGCCGTCTCTTGGAGCTGCGTGCCCGACAGGGTCATCGCTTGTGCCGGCCAAACGTTGTCGGGTCCACGGGCCGCCGCGCGTGAGGTAGCCCCTCGACGACCAGCAGATAGGCCTCGGTGACCAGGTCGACCACGAGGTCAGCCGGAAGATCGCCTCCCGGGTTCAGCGTGACCCAGTGTTTCTTGTTCATGTGGTACCCGGGCGTGATGTCGTCATGCTGCTCCCGGAGCGCCTTCGCGTCCTCGGGTGCGGCTTTGAGGATGACGATGGGTTCCCCCGTGATCTCCGTTGTGAGCATGAACACTTTGCCCCGGACCTTAAACACGTCCCAGTCAGGACCGAACGGATGCTCGAGCCCTGCGCCGGGTAGCTCAGCAGCTCTGTCTCGGGCTTGCTGCCGCACGGTGTCGGCCTGCATATGTCCCCCACGATTGTTGATTCTAGAAAGTACCGAGTCGACTCCTATGACAAGAGTTGGTGTGCGATGGGTTGATCTCCGTTTTGATGCGCGGTCCGACCGGGAGCACGGAGCAGCTTGCTCCGTGCTCCCGGGGTCGTGGAACGGTGGACGTTGCTCAGGGGATGACGACGAGCTTGCCAAGCTCGCCCCCGAGGCGCAGACCTTCGCCGCCTGGCTCGACTCCGTCAACTACACCCCCGCGTCGTAATTACCCGGCCCGCCTCAAAGAGAGAAGACCAGTCATGAGAGCAGTCCAGTTCAACACCTACGGCACCCCCGACGTGCTCGAGGTCGTCACGATCCCTGAGCCTCA
The DNA here is from genome assembly GCF_014839405.1 of Frigoribacterium sp. CFBP 13605. Lineage (NCBI taxonomy): Bacteria > Bacillati > Actinomycetota > Actinomycetes > Micrococcales > Microbacteriaceae > Frigoribacterium > Frigoribacterium sp. CFBP 13605. Next base: position 34,004 of record NZ_JACYNS010000016.1, read on the forward strand.
CGCGGGCCGCGGCGAGATCGTCATCGACGTCGCCAGTGCAGGCATCAACCAGATCGACACCAAGATCCGATCCGGCTCCATAGCACCCACCCCCGATCTCGCAGCCCCGACAGGCGCCGGCGCCGACGCTGCCGGGACCGTCGTCGAGGTCGGCGACGGCGTCAAGGACGGCTAAGCATTATTCCTAGGAGGCACGGATGACGACGGATGCACCGACCGCAGCCGGAGACGGCGGGGCCGTCGACCCGGTCAGCTCACTGTTGCCGGGCGTCTCAAAGGCTCATCGCAAGCTCGCAGGTCGGCTCCTCGACGAGCTCGGGCTCTCCCCCGGGCAGGAACTGTTGCTGATGCTGCTGTGGGAGGAGTCCCCGCGAACGCAGGCGGACCTGATACGTCTCCTCATGGTCGAACCGCCGACCACGGCCAAGATGCTCGCCCGCCTCGAGAAGAGCGGCTTCGTCGCGCGCGAGCAATCCACGACCGACGGGCGTGTCGTACTCGTCCGGCCCACCCCTGCCGGCCGTGATCTGGAAGGGCCCGTGACCACGACACGGGCACAGCTCGAAGAACTGACCACTGCGGACCTGTCCAACGCTGAACGGGAGCAGCTCGGCAAGCTCTTGTCGCGGGTGGGAGAGACGCTGGTGAGCCGCCTGGCCTGACCACGGATCGCTGTTGGAAAGCCAGCGCGAATCAGCGGAGGCCAGGCCTGAGGTCGCCAGTCGACGATCCCCTCACGGGCGGCGATCACCGCTCCCATCGGCCTGGCTTCGGCTGCTCTGGGGTGCAGCGAACAGCACGAGCTCCTGCCCAAATAACGGACCCAGAGGAGGCGCGCTCGGCGAACTGCTGACCATCCGACTCAGGACCGCCTGAGGAGCACCCGACCTGCGAGCTTCCCAGAAACCCGGACCGGTTCAAAACCCCGTTTTGAACCGGTCGTCGTTTGCGAGCAGCTGATCCAGGCCCGCCGCGGCCAGACCCAGAACCAATCGCTTGCGGTCACCGACGATAGCTAAGCCACCGCAGGGCCTCCCTCCTCAGACTTAGCGTGGCTAACAGCGCTCGAGGCAATCTCAGAATCGATACATTCAGCAGGTGCAAAGACCGGCGAACCCTTGACTCTCCTAGGCGTTGCTCTCGCGTCGACTTCGAGCAGCGGAAGCGGACCTCTCACGATGACTTTCTGGGTGACGGCGGTTGGTTGGAGCGATAGTCGAGGTCATCGCCTCTCGCACTGCCGATCAATGGTTCCAACGTGTTCGTCGCCGACCCGTCCGACCCGGATGCCCCGTCGAACCTGGTCGAGAACGTCGCCGAGATCGACGGCCACCTGGCCGACGCCCTGGCCGCCGGGCAGCCCGACTGGTTCGTGGCCGGGCTACGAGCGTTCCGGTACCCGATGCTGTGGGAGGCGGTGGTCACCCTGGTCGCGCCCGACGAGCCGGCGCCGTCCGACCAACCCGCATCCGTGGCCGAGCACCTCGCTCGGCACGTCAACCACGTCCTGGTCAACACCGCTGAGGGACGGAGCATCCGACCCGACGGCGGCACGCCCGTGCTGGACTCCCCCGTGACCGCCCGGCACGCGCAGCCCGGGGCGGTGCTCCTCGTCGACGGGATCGGGCGTGACGCCGCGCTGATCGACACCGATCCCGACGTGGTCGGCTGGGGCACCGAGGTCGACGGCTCGATCGTCCTCGTGGTGCTGCCGCGCGACCGGGTGCCGCTCGTCGACCTGCGGTTGACGTCCCTCGCGACCTGACCCGCGCCTCCGGGGCCGGGCATAGGGTCGGGGGGTGACTCCGACGACGCTGCCGCGCAGCACGCCCTCCGCCCAGAACGTCGACGCGGCGGGCATCGCCGCGTTCGTCGACGCCCTCGAGACCACGGCCGGCGTCGAGCCGCACAGCATCATGCTGCTGCGCCACGGGCAGGTCGTCGCCGAGGGCTGGTGGGCTCCGTACTCGGCCGACCGCGCCCACCTGCTCTACTCGCTGAGCAAGAGCTTCACGTCGTCGGCCGTCGGGTTCGCCGTGGCCGAGGGCCTGATGGGGCTCGACGACACCGTGCTCGGCCACTTCCCCGAACTCGACGACGAGGTCACCGACCCGCGCAGCCGCTCGATGCTCGTGCGCCACGTGCTCGCGATGGCCAGCGGGCACCGCGCCGAGACCCTCGACCGTGCGCTCGCCGTCGACCCGGTCGACGTCGTCCGGGGCTTCCTGCTCACGCCGCCCGACGACGAGCCCGGCACCGTCTTCGCCTACAACCAGCCCTGCACCTTCGCCGCCGGCGCGATCGTGCAGCGCGTCACGGGCCAGCCGCTGAGCGAGTACCTGCGACCACGCCTGCTCGACCCGCTCGGCATCGGCGAGGTCGGGTGGCAGCGCGACGCGTCCGGCCGCGAGCTCGGCTATAGCGGACTGCACGCCACGACCCACGCGATCGCCGCCCTCGGCCAGCTCTACCTACAGCAGGGCGAGTGGGACGGCGTGCAGCTGCTGCCGCGCGAGTGGGTCGCCCAGGCCACGCGCTCGCACGTCTCGAACGCGGGCGAGTCGAACCCCGACTGGGCGCAGGGCTACGGGTTCCAGTTCTGGATGGCCCGCCACGGCTACCGCGGCGACGGCGCCTACGGGCAGTTCGCCGCCGTGTTGCCCGAACACGACGTCGTGCTCGCCCTGACCGGCCAGTCGCTCGACATGCAGGCCGTGCTCGACGCGGCGTGGGCGCACCTGCTGCCCGCCTTCGGGACGGACGCGGCGCGCGTCGGCGACGCCCCGACCGACGCCGCCCTGGCGTCCCGCCTCGCCGACCTGGCACTGCCCGGGGTCGCCGGTCCCACCGAGCACGACGCCGCACCCGTCCGACCGGCGGACGAGGAGGCGCGGGACGGCGACCAGGACTCCCCCGGCACCGACCGGCTCGTGTCGTTCACCGCGGCCGACGGCAACGACCAGCCCGACCTCACCCTGGTCGACCTGCACGCCTCGGCCGACGCCGCGACGACGCTCACCCTCGTCGAGGGCGACTCCCGCCTCGTGGTCCGGGTCGAGGCCGAGGACTGGGTCGTCACCGACGACTCGGTCGGCGGGGCCGGCTCAGGCGCCGGCTCCGCCGCGCCGGTCGCCGCGAGTGCCACCCGGTCGGCCGACCTGCTGCACGTCGACCTCGTCTTCCTCGAGACGCCGCACCGCCTGCACCTCACGCTCGACGAGTCGGACGGGACCTTCACGGCCCTGTGGGAGACCCAGCCGCTGCACGCACCCGCGCTGGCGCAGCTGCGCATGCCGCGCGACTGACGCGACCCGCGCCTCCGAGGCGCCGACACGGCTGGGCCGGCGCAGGACTCAGCCGAGGACGCCCGTGTGCTCGAGCACGATGTTCACGCCGATGAGGATGAGGATCACGCCACCGGCGATCTCGGCCGGCTTGCCGAACCTCGCACCCACCCGACGCCCGACCAGCACTCCGACGAAGGTCAGGACGGTGGTGGTCACACCGATCAGCAGGATCGCCCAGCCGATCGAGACCGGCAGGAACGCCAGGGTCACCCCGACCGCGAGGGCGTCGATGCTCGTGGCGATCGCGAGCACGGCGAGTTCGCGGAGGTTCAGCCGGTCGGTGTCCTTCTCGTCGTCCTCGCCCGACGAGAACGCCTCGTAGAGCATCTTGCCGCCGATCAGGGCGAGCAGTCCGAAGGCGACCCAGTGGTCGAACGGCGCGATGTACTGCGCGAACGTCGAGCCGAGCAGCCAGCCCAGCAGCGGCATCAACGCCTGGAACGCGCCGAACGTCACGGCGATGACGACGGCATGACGAGCGTTGAACCGCGTCATGTGCAGGCCCTTGCCGAGGGCGACGGCGAAGGCGTCGGCGGACACGCCCAGCGCGATGAGGAAGAGAGCCCAGAACGACATGGGGGCAGCGCCTTTCGAGACGGTCGGGTGGAGACACCGCTGTCTCGGAACCTGACGATCCTGCCATGCCCGCCGCGCCTCCTCGGGCGGAAAATCCCTGATCAGAGGTATTCGGCACGCCGAATCCGTGGTGTCGGCGAACCGTCGCACGGGGCGTCGCGCGCCGAACGCCTTCCCCGGCCGACGGTCAGGAGGCGCGGCGCGGCTCAGGCGGGGACGAGCACGTCGCGGGGCAGCACGGCGTGCACGCCCCAGGTGCGGTTGGCGACCTGGGTGACGCGCAGGTCGACGACCGTGCTGGCGAAGGCCAGCGCCGTGGCGGCGTCGAGCGAGTAGAGCTGACGCATCCACTCGACCATCGCGGCGAGCGCGTCGCCGCTGGCGACGTTGAGGTCGGCGTCGAAGCCGAAGGTGATGCGCGCCTCGGGGGTCTCGGCGTGGATCGTCGAGAGCGGGCGGTCCGTGGCGAGGCCGATCCGCGCCTCCGTCGTCATGCCGGTCTCGATCGCGGTGCCACCGACCTCGCCGTCGCCCTGGGCCGCGTGCCCGTCGCCGAGGTAGAGCAGGGCGTCGTCGACCGCCACCGGCAGCCAGAGGGTCGTGCCCGCGACGAGGTCACGGCAGTCGATGTTGCCGCCCACGGAGGTGCGGGGCGGGATGGTCGAGTGCTCTCCGGCCTCGGCGGGGGCGAGTCCCATGACGCCGAGGAAGGGCGCGATCGGTCGACGCAGGCCCCGGCTCTCGGTGGCCGTGCCGGCGTCGCGGTCGATGCTCCAGAGCAGCCAGGCGGCCTCGGCGTCGACCAGGCCGAGGTGGCGGGTGATCGGGGTGTCGGCGGCCGCGGCGACCGTGAAGCCCCAGTCGTCGGGGGTGAGCGCGAGCAGGTCGAGCTGGAGCATGTCACCCGGTCGTGCCCCGCGGACGGCGATCGGACCGGTCAGGGCGTGACCCCGCCGCGTCGGGAACAGGTACGGGGTGACCTCGCCGGGCACGGTCTGCGGCTCGAGGTGGCCCGAGGCGTCGAGCGAGCGCACGACGACCGTGTCACCGGGGTCGATCGTCAGCACGGGGGCGTGGTCGCGCGAGAAGACCTCGTGGGCGGTGTCGGTGCGGGGGTCGAGGCGGTGGGTCGTCATCGTCCGAGCGTAGGCCGCGACGCCGACACCGACGCCCCGCCGGACGTGCCGCGCCCAGGGGCCGTCGATACGATGGACCCCTGTTCCGCCCAGACCCCGCCCCACCTGCTCACAGAGAGACCGACGCCCCCATGGTCCTGTTCTTCCACGTCCTCATCATCGCCATCTCGGTCGTCGGCGCCGGCCTCATCTCGGCCGCTCTCGTGGGGCTCGCGACCTCGAAGTAGCGCGAACCCCCTCGGCGTCCCTCACCCGGACGGAGGTCGTCGACCATCCGGCACGAGGTGGCGTAGCCGACCCCCAAAGACCCGTTTGACGGTCGGACGCCTCGGCCTGCACGATGGCCGCATGTCCGCACTCGACGAACTCCGCGCCACGGCCCACCCGATCCGCCTGCGCCTCCTGTCGCTCCTGACCGGCGTCGCGATGAGCGCCGCCGAGGCCGGTCGCGAGCTCGGGCTGTCGCAGGCGACGGCGAGCTACCACCTGCGCGTGCTCGAGCGCGTGGGTCTCGTCGAGGTCGTCGAGGTGGTCACGATCCGCGGCGGCGAGGCCAAGCGCTACCGGCACCTGTCGTCGGCGCAGCCGTTCCCCGTCGTCCCGCCCTCCGTCGACGGGACCGACGACGACACCGACGCCGAACGCGCCCGCTACGTCGACGCCCTGGCCGACGAGCTGCGTCGCCGCTCCCCGCGGCGGGCGGATGGCCCCCAGATCTCGACCGACGCCGAGCTCTGGGTCGACCCCGAGACCTGGCAGCGGGTCGTACGCCACGTGGGTCATGCCTCCGCCATCCTGCACGCGGCCGCCCAGCGCCCCCGGACGCCGGGCACGAACCCGGTGTCGATGACGGCCGCCCTGTTCCCGATGAGGCGACCGTGACCGGGGACGCAGGAGGCGCCTACTCGGTCCCCCGGGCCCCTCACGACCGCCGGGGTCCCCTCGCGCACGGCCCGTTCCGCTGGCTGCTCGCGGCTCGGACGACGGGCGTGCTCGGCAACGCCGTCGCCCCGATCGCCCTCGCGTTCGCCGTGCTCGACCTGACCGGGTCGGCGGCCGACCTCGGCCTGGTCGTCGCGGCCCGGTCGATCGCCAACGTCGCGGTGCTGCTCTTCGGCGGCGTGATCGCCGACCGGCTGCGGCGAGACGTCGTGCTCGTCGGGACGTCGCTCGCCGCCGCCGGGACCCAGGCCGTCGTCGCCTCGCTCGTCGTCACGGGGTCGGCGACGATCCCGCTGCTCGTCGTGCTGAGCGTGCTGAACGGGGCGGTCGCGGCCGTGAGCCTGCCCGCGGCGGCGGCCCTCGTGCCCGAGTCGGTGCCCGACGCCCTGCTGCGGCCCGCCAACGCACTGCTGCGCCTCGGCCTCAACGGCGGCAGCGTCGTCGGGGCGTCGGCGGGGGCGGGGATCGTGGCGGTGGTCGGTCCGGGCTGGGGCCTCGCCGTCGACGCGGCGGGCTTCGCCCTCGCGGGCGTGCTGTACTCGCGGCTGCGGCTGCCCGTCCGGCCCGGCAGCCCGTC
>NZ_JACYNS010000017.1:0-39953 GCF_014839405.1 Frigoribacterium sp. CFBP 13605
GGCGACGCCCCCACTCGCGTCCTGCCCCGGGACGACGCCCGCACGCAGGTGCTCGGGGCGGGGGCGGCCTCCCGCGCCGACGCCACGGACCTGGTCGCCGACGTCGCGGCGGACGACGGGACCCGGAAGCGTCGTCGTTGGCCCCTCGTGCTGGCGGCGATCGTCGTCGCCGGGCTGCTGGCGGCGGGCATCGGTTGGGCCGCCACCCGCGACGGTGGGACGGTCGACCCGACGGAGAGCACGAGTCCGAGCGTCGAGACGGATCCGTCGACGACGCCGTCCGAGTCGTCGGACGTCGACTCGCCGTCGCCGTCCGACGACTCCACCGACGAGTCACCGGCGGACCCGGCTCCCTCTGACGAGGTGAGCCCCACCCAGGAGGCGCCGGTCGAGCCGACGACGCAGCCGACGGTCGACCCCGTGACGCCCCCGACGGTCGACGTGCCCGGTGTCGACGTCCCCGGGGGGAACAGCGGGCCCGGCAACAGCGGCAACGGCAACGGCAACGGGAACGGCGGACCGGGCACCAACGGAAACGGGAACGGCCGGGGCAACGGGGTCGGTCTCGGGACGGGGGCCGACACCCCCTAGGCGGTTGCCGCGGGACGTCACGACCCGTCGCTCGCATCGTGAGGTGGGCGACAGGTCGTGGCCTCTCGGCAGGAGAGGCGGGCCACCCGTGAGAGAAGAAGCCCGGACATGACGAAAGCCCCGGCCGAGGCCGGGGCTTTCTGTGTGTGAGCGATACTGGGATCGAACCAGCGACCTCTTCCGTGTCAGGGAAGCGCGCTACCGCTGCGCCAATCGCTCATGTCTCAACGATCCGAGAGTCTCCCCTCGAACCGCACTATTCAATTGCAACATCGAGTTTAGACCTAGGTCTAGATCGAATGGAGGTGGAGACGGGATTTGAACCCGCGTGAACGGCTTTGCAGGCCGGTGCCTCGCCTCTCGGCCACTCCACCATACGAGTAGCCCCCCAGAGGGAGGCCACCAGTCGGTGGACCACCCTCTGGTGAGCATTACACTCGAGCGGATGACGAGATTCGAACTCGCGACCCTCACCTTGGCAAGGTGATGCGCTACCGCTGCGCCACATCCGCATTTCGCTTTGCATTTCTGCGTGCAAAAGAACAATACCCACACCCCGGGGCAGAAACCAAATCGAGGGAAGTTCGTGTCTTGATCGATCACGGGGCAGCTCACGACGGTGACCTCGACGACCGGCCGAATGGCGTTCGAGCACCGCGATGCACTAGCATCGTCGAGTCCCACACGGGCGATTGGCGCAGTTGGTAGCGCGCTTCCTTCACACGGAAGAGGTCATCGGTTCGAGCCCGGTATCGCCCACGATCACCATCGAAAGGCCCTGCTCCTGCAGGGCCTTTCGTCGTTCCTGGCCCGCGATCCCCGGCCCGGTGCCGCCGTGGGAGCATCGACGCCGCCCACTGCCGAGACGTGGCATCCTCGCCCCATGACCGACTCCCCCACCTCCCGTGCCGCCGCGACCCGCCCGACGCCCGGCCCCGACGCCGACTCGTGGCGGCAGGCCGTGGTCTACCAGGTGTATCCGCGCAGCTTCGCCGACGCGAACGACGACGGCATCGGTGACCTGGCCGGCGTGACCTCGCGCGTGCCGTACCTGCAGCGGCTCGGGGTCGACGCCGTCTGGCTGAGCCCCTTCTATCCGTCCCCGCTCGCCGACGGCGGGTACGACGTCGCCGACTACCGCGACGTCGACCCCCGCCTCGGCACCCTCGACGACTTCGACGAGATGGTCGCCGCCCTCCACTCGGCCGGGCTGAGGGTCGTGGTCGACATCGTCCCGAACCACACCTCGAGCGACCACGAGTGGTTCCGTGAGGCGGTGGCGTCCGAGCCCGGCAGCGCCGCCCGTGGCCGGTACGTGTTCCGGGACGGCCTCGGCGAGGGAGGAGACACTCCCCCGTCGATCTGGGTCTCGAACTTCGGCGGTGGCGCCTGGACCCGCCTGCAGCGCCCCGACGGCACGCCCGAACAGTGGTACCTGCACCTGTTCGCCCCCGAGCAACCCGACCTCGACTGGAGCAACCCCGAGGTCCGCTCCGACTTCGAACGCACGCTGCGGTTCTGGTCGGACCGTGGCGTCGACGGATTCCGGGTCGACGTCGCCCACGGGCTCGCGAAGGACCTCACCGAGCCCCTCCGCGACGCGGCCGAACGTCAGGTCCTGCCGGTCGACGGCAGCGATCCGCTCTACGACCGTGACGAGGTGCACACGATCTTCGAGGGGTGGCGCCGGGTCCTCGACGAGTACGACCCGCCCCGGAGCGCCGTGGCCGAGGCCTGGGTGCAGCCCGAGCGGGTGCCGCTCTACGCCCGCCCCACCGAGCTCGGCCAGGCCTTCAGCTTCGCCCTGACGCGCGCCGACTTCGACGCCGACCAGTACCGGACCATCATCGCGTCGACCCTCGAGCAGGCGGCCGTCAGCGGGGCGACGAGCACGTGGGTGCTCTCGAACCACGACGTCGTCCGTCACGCCACGCGCTACGGCCTGCCGAAGGGGCAGGACCTCGACGCCTTCGTGCTGAGCGACGGTCGCCGACCCACTCTCGACCCCGATGCGGGCCTCCGTCGGGCCCGCGCGGCGACGGTGCTCATGCTCGCCCTCCCGGGTTCGGCCTACGTCTACCAGGGAGAAGAACTGGGCCTCTTCGAGGTGGCCGACCTGCGTCCCGACGACCTGCAGGACCCGGTCTGGGTCCGCACGGGCCACCGGCGCAAGGGCCGTGACGGCAGCCGGGTGCCGCTGCCCTGGGACACGAGCGAGCCCGCCCTGGGCTTCGGGGACCACGCCCCGCACCTGCCGCAACCCGAGTGGTTCGAGGACCTCGCCGTCTCGGTCCAGGACGACGAGGACGAGTCCACGTTGTCGATCTACCGGCGCGCCCTCGCCCTCCGCCGCGAGCTGCAGCGGGGTGAGGCGTTCCTCTGGGCCGACGGCACCTCGGAGGACGTCGTGCACTTCTCCCGCCACGAGGGGTGGCACTCGCTGACGAACTTCGGCGGCGGCCCGGTCGACCTGCCCACCGGGGCACGCGTCCTGGCCTCCAGCGAGCCGTTGCACGACACGCTCGCCGGCGTCACCGAGGTGCCGGGCGAGACCACGGTCTGGTTCTCGCTGACCTGAGACCCGGGCCCGGTCCGACCGGGCGACCACCCGCAGGAGGCGCGGTGCGACGCGGTCGCGCGCCGCGCCTCCTGCGTTCTGCCGCGGTCGGGACGCAGAACGGCCCCGGTCCGAGGACCGGGGCCGTTCGTCGTGCGACGTGGGTCAGGCGCGCGAGTTCTCGAGGACATAGCCCTCTTCACCGTGCAGGGCGAGGTCGATGCCGGCCACCTCGTCCTCGTTCTTCACACGGAAGCCGATGGTCTTCTCGATGACGAAGCCGATGACGAAGGCCAGGACGAACGAGTAGAGCATGACGGCCAGGGCCGAGAGGGCCTGGATGCCGAGCTGCGTGAAGGTGCCCGAGAAGATGAGGCCGGTGTCGTTCGCGAAGATGCCGAGGTACAGCGTCCCGATGAGGCCACCGACGAGGTGGATGCCCACGACGTCGAGGGAGTCGTCGAACCCGAGCTTGAACTTGAGGTCGATGGCGAGGGCGCAGACGGCACCCGCGACGACGCCGAGGACGACGGCCCACCCCGGGGTGAGGGCGGCGCAGGCCGGGGTGATGGCGACGAGGCCGGCGACGGCACCCGAGGCGGCGCCGACCGAGGTGGCCTTGCCGTCCTTGAGCTTCTCGACGACCAGCCAGCCGAGCACGGCGGCGGCCGGTGCGGCGATGGTGTTCAGGAACGCCAGGGCGGCCACGCCGTCGGCCGCGAGCTCGGAGCCGGCGTTGAAGCCGAACCAGCCGAACCAGAGCAGCCCGGCACCCAGCAGGACGAAGGGCGGGTTGTGCGGCTTGTCGGCCCCCTTGGCGAAGCCGACTCGCTTGCCGAGGACGAGTGCCAGGGCGAGGGCCGCGGCACCGGCGTTGATGTGGACGGCCGTGCCGCCGGCGAAGTCGATGACGCCCATGGCGGCGATCCAGCCACCGACGGTGTTGCCGTCGGCGTCCTTCGTGAAGTTGAAGACCCAGCTGGCGACCGGGAAGTAGACGACCGTGGCCCAGACGCCGGCGAAGATCATCCACGCCCCGAACTTGGCCCGGTCGGCGATGGCGCCCGAGATGAGGGCCACCGTGATGATCGCGAAGGTGGCCTGGAAGGCGGCGAAGGCGATCGTGGGGTAGGCGCCGGTCGGGTCCAGGCTGTCCTCGAAGGCGGCGCCGAGGCCGAGGTTCGCGACGTCGAGGCCGACCAGGCCCTGGATGCCCACGAAGCTCTCGCTCCCACCGGGGATCGAGGTCGGGTTGCCGAAGGCGATCGCGTAGCCGAAGAGCACCCACAGGACGCCGATGAGGCCCATCGCGCCGAAGCTGAGCATCATCATGCTGATGACGCTCTTGGCCTTGACGAGGCCGCCGTAGAAGAAGGCCAGGCCGGGGGTCATGAGCAGCACGAGTGCCGCGCAGATCAGCATGAAGGCGGTGTTGCCTTGGTCCATGGGTGGGTCACCTCTCGAGTTTCGGAGCCGGGGAGGCACCGACGTCGAGGTCGACCGTGTGGGTTCACGGGCTGTGGTGACGAACGCTCTCGTCCGGTGCGGCCCCCAGTGTCGCGGGGAGAGGTTTCGGGCCGTGTGCGGGATTGTTTCCCCGATGTAACACGATTCGGGCGCAGGTAAACAACGTGTTACCGGATGCCCGGTGCGGGGTGGGGATCTCGTCAGAGCGAGGTCAGGGCCACCAGGCGCGACACGGCGCGCAGGTACTTCTTGCGGTAGCCGCCGGCGAGCATCTCGTCCGAGAAGACCTGGTCGAGGGGCGTGCCCGAGGCGACCACCCGGATCTGCGCGTCGTACAGGCGGTCCACGAAGGCCACGAGGCGCAGGGCGTCCACCTGGCTCGTGAGGACGTGGACGTCACGCAGCCCCACCGCGTCGAGGTCGTCGACGAGCTTGACGTACTTGCTGGGGTGGACCGTCGCGAGGTGGGCGACCACGCCGTCGAAGTCGTCGAGCGACACGGTCCCGCCGAGGGCGGCCGCCGCCGCGTCGACGTCGTCGACCACGTGCGCCCGGGCCTCGACCTCGCGACGTCGGTAGTCGTCCCCGTCGATGCGCAGGGTGAGGAACTTGTCGCTCAGCCCCTGGATCTCGCGGAGGAAGTCGGCGGCGGCGAACCGGCCTTCACCGAGGGCGTTGGGCGGCGTGTTCGAGGTGGCGGCGATGCGCGTGCCGTCGTCGGCCAGGTCGCCGAGCAGTCGGGTCATCATCATCGTGTCGCCCGGGTCGTCGAGCTCGAACTCGTCGATGCAGACCAGGGCGGCGCCCTTCAGCTGCGACGCGGCCCCGGCGTAGCCGACGGCGCCGACCAACGCGGTGTACTCGATGAACGTGCCGAAGTACCGCCGACCGGGCGTGCGGTTCCAGAGGGCGGCGAGCAGGTGGGTCTTGCCCACGCCGAAGCCGCCGTCGAGGTACAGGCCGGGGCGCACGGCCGGGGCAGCCGGCTTCTTGCGGAACAGGCCCCTCCGCGGCGCGTCGGGACCCGCGCCTCCGAACGCCGTCACGGCGGCCACCGCCTCGGCCTGGGAGGCGAAGGCCGGGTCGGGACGGTAGTTCTCGAGCGAGGCCTCCGCGAACTGACGAGGAGGCACGAGTTGCGTCACGATCTCGGCCCCCGTGATCGTCGGGGTGCGGTCGCTCAGGGAGACGAGGGTGCTGACGGATTCGGGGGGCATGGGCGCGGCCTCGCGGTGGGGTGGGCGGGGATCTGTGTCAGAGTCGTACGGTTCCCGGGCGACGGTCACGCGGCATGCGTAACCTCGACGGGGCCGACCAGAGGCGATCCTACGCCGCCGGGCACCACGCGTCGCCCGGCGTCGGCTCCACCCCGACCCCCGCACAAGGAGACACCATGGCCGTCGAGCACGACACGTCCGCCCGCTTCGGCGAGTACGCCCATCCCGAGCGTCTCGTCGGCACCGAGTGGCTGCAGCAGCACCTCGGCACCCCCGGGCTCGTCGTCGTCGAGTCCGACGAGGACGTCCTCCTGTACGAGACCGGCCACATCGCCGGCGCCGTCAAGATCGACTGGCACCTCGACCTCAACGACCCGGTGCAGCGCGACTACGTCGACGGCGAGGGCTTCGCCGCGCTGATGAGCCGCAGCGGCATCACGCGCGACAGCACGGTCGTCATCTACGGCGACAAGAACAACTGGTGGGCCGCGTACGCGCTGTGGGTCTTCTCGCTCTTCGGGCACGAGGACGTCCGTCTGCTCGACGGCGGCCGCGCGAAGTGGGAGGCCGAGGGACGCGACTACACGACCGAGGCGCCCGAGGTCGAGGCCACCGACTACCCCGTCGTCGAGCGGGACGACAGCGTCATCCGCGCCTACAAGGACGACGTGCTGGCGCACCTCGGCAAGCCCCTGATCGACGTGCGTTCGCCCGAGGAGTTCTCCGGCCAGCGCACCACGGCCCCGGCCTACCCCGACGAGGGCGCCCTGCGGGCCGGTCACATCCCGAGCGCCCAGAACGTGCCGTGGGGCAAGGCCGCGGCCGACGACGGCACCTTCCGGCCGCTGGCCGAACTCGACGCCATCTACCGCGACGGGGCGGGCCTCTCCGACGGCGACGAGGTCGTCGCCTACTGCCGCATCGGTGAGCGGTCCAGCCACACCTGGTTCGTCCTGACGCACCTGATGGGCTTCGAGGACGTGCGCAACTACGACGGCTCCTGGACCGAGTGGGGCAGCGCCGTGCGGGTCCCCATCGTGCAGGGCGCCGAGCCGGGCGAGGTGCCGGCCCGGTGACCGACGCGGCCCTGCCCGAGGCGCTCGTCGAGATCCGCGAGGAGTTCCTCGCCCTCGACGTGCGGAACCGTCTTCAGTTGTTGCTCGAGTTCTCGAACGAGCTGCCCGAGCTGCCCGCCCGGTACGCCGACCATCCCGACCTGCTCGAACGGGTGGTCGAGTGCCAGTCCCCCGTGTTCCTGTTCGTCGAGGTCACCGACGGTCGGGTGCACCTGCACGCGACGGCACCACGCGAGGCGCCGACGACCCGGGGCTTCGCCTCGATCCTCGCCCAGGGGCTCGACGGACTGACCGTCGAGCAGGTGCTCGACGACGTCCCCGACGACTACCCGCAGACGATCGGCCTGACCGAGGCCGTGAGCCCGCTGCGCATCCGCGGCATGACCGCGCTGCTCGGCCGCGCCAAGCGTCAGATCCGCGAACGGACCGCCGTCGCGTGACGCTCCGGGTGCTGCACGCCCTCGGACGTCCCGGCGACGTCGGGCTCGAGCTCGAGATCGACGAGGACTCGACCCCCGCCCGGATCCGCGAGCTGTACGCCCCGCCGAGTGAGACGTGGCTGCGACTCAACCTGATCGCGGCGGTCAGTGGTGACGCCGCGGGGTCCGACGGCACCTCCGAGACGCTGAGCAACGCCACCGACCGCACGATCCTGGCCGCCATCCGCTCGCTCGCCGACGGAGTCCTCGTCGGTGCGGCGAGCGTGCGCGCCGAGGGCTACCGGGTGCCGAAGTCCTCGCGACTCGTCGTCGTCACGGCGTCGGGCGACCTCTCCGGCCACCGGATGGACCCGGCCGAAGCCGAGCGGGTCGTCGTGGTCTGCCCCGAGTCCGCGCGGGCACGGGTCCGCGAGACCCTCGGTGAGGCGATCTGGGCGGCCGCCCGCGTGCTGACGGCGACCGACGACGGCGGCCGGTTGGAGCCCGCCGCGATCCTGCGGTGCCTGCGCGAGCAGCGCCTCCGTTCGCTCGTCTGCGAGGGCGGTCCCTCGCTCGCCGGGCAGTTCCTCCGGGACGGCCTCGTCGACGAGCTGTGCCTGTCGACCTCGCCGGTCGTGATCGGCAGCGGCCTGCCCGTCTTCGGTCGCGAACGTTTCGACCCGGCGTCGCTCGTGCTCGGCCAACTGCTGGTCGACGAGCAGAGCACGCTCTACGCGCGGTGGTCGGTGGACGGTGGCCCCGCGAGTCGGTGACGGTCGAGCCATCGACCGATCGCCCCCTCGAACCGCTCGGGGTCGAGGTTCCAGAGCTTGGTATGCCGGGCGACGTCGAACACCTCGAAGGTGACGATGTCGGGCCGCGCCTCGGCCAGCGCGTGTGACGCGGTGGACGGCACGAAGCCGTCGTCGTCGCTGTGCAGCACCAGCACCGGGAGGTCGAGCTCGCCCGCGCGTGAGACGAGGTCGAGCCGGTCGAAGTCGATGGGCTCGGCGCTGCCGGCCAGCCGGCAGAGCAGGGGCGACCCCAGGAGGCGCAGCACCAGACCCTGGACGACCCCCGGCACCCGCATGGCCGCGCCCTGGTAGGCGAGCGTCGTCCGCCAGTCGACGACGGGCGACTCGAGCACGAGACCCGAGACGGCGCCGCGCAGGGTGGAGCGGGTGGCGGCCTGCAACACCAGCGCCCCACCCATGGACCATCCCATCAGCACGACGGACGTCGCCCCGTGGTCGAGGGCGAACCGGATCGCCGCCTCGACGTCGCGCCACTCGGAGTCGCCCAGCCCGTAACGGCCGTCAGGCGAACGGGGCGCCTCGCCGTCGTTGCGGTACGACACGAGGAGCGAGGTGAAGCCCTCTCGCCGGAAGACCGGTGCCGCACGGATCGTCTCGGCGCGCGTCACCCCGCGACCGTGCACCCCGATCATCCACGGGCCGTCGAGCCCGCCCTCGGCGGGGACCAGCCAGGCGGGGGCCGGACCGACCTCGGTGTCGACCACGACCCCGTCGGCCGTGAGGCCCGCGTCGTGCGGCGTCGGGTACAGCCAGCCGCCGATGCGACCCCGGTGGGCGCGCCGCAGGCCGGATGCCTCGACTCCTTCGACGCCCCCGACGCCGTCCTCGTGTTCGACCCGACGTTCGACGTACCGGCCGTCGTCGTGCACCACCTCGCCGATGCGGGCGTGCCCTCGGCCCCGGTCGTACCAGAAGCTGTAGCGACCGGGGAGGCGCGTGTCGGGCGTCGAACGCAGGGTGATCGTCCCGGCGACGGCGTCGTGGGCCTCGATGCGCACGTCGTCGCGTCGCCTCCGGGCAGGGGTGACGATCTTCCGGGCGATGGCGACGATCCCCGAGAGGAGGGCTGCGGACGACACCACCACGGTGCCCCCGACCGCGATCGAGACGACGGCGAGCGGGCCGACGCCCCGTCGACAGGTGGATGCGGGGCGGTTCACGGGCGGCTCCTCGGACGGCGTGAGGCGGGTCGAGGAGACCTGTGGATCTGCTGAGCCGGGCGCGGCGTGCCGCGGGGGTCGCCCTCGGGATCGACCCTAGTCTTCCAGGGTGTCCGAGATCCCCCCGACGTCGACCCGCCCGCCCGCGTTCGCCGCGGCCGTCGAGTCCGTCCACCGTGCCGCCGCGCGGGATGCCCTCGCCGTGACCGAGATCCCCGCTCCGAACGGCCTCGCCCCTCACGCCCTGGCCCTCGCCGGGGACGTCATCGGCGCGTCCGGTCGCCCGGACCCCGACCTCGGCACCGGACGCTTCGTGCTGCTCTACGACGACGACGAACCCGAGGCCTGGGGCGGACCCTTCCGGGTCGTCGGCTTCGCGCAGGCGCCCCTCGAGACCGAGATCGCCCTCGATCCGTTCGTGGCCGACGTCGCGTGGTCCTGGCTCGTCGACAGCCTCGACGCCCGCGGTGCCGTCTACGACCGGGCATCGGGCACCGCCACCAAGATCCTCTCGACCGGATACGGTGAGCTGGCCAACCACGGTGACGGGGCCCAGCTCGAACTCCGGGCGTCCTGGAGCCCCGCCACCACCGACCTGGCCCCGCACATCGAGGCCTGGAGCGAGCTGATCTGCACGCTCGCCGGCCTGCCCCCGACCGTCGAGGGCGTCACCCTCCTCGCCTCGAGGCGGGTCGGACGAGACTGAACCACCGGAACAGAACAGCGCCCCCGGAGAGAACAGCGGAGACATGACCACAGCGACACCAGACGAGGCCGCACCAGACGCGGCGGCGGCCGACGCGGCAACACCCCACGGCTCCGAGCCGCGCGACACCCGCCCCCGGGTCTCCGTCCGACCCGTCGTCGAGACCGCCGACTCGCAGCACGGCGAGGTGACCGTCATCGACGACCGCGAGGGGTACCTGGCCGCCGTCGAGGCGATCCGCGCCGGGACCGGGCCGGTCTCGATCGACGCCGAGCGCGCCTCCGGCTATCGCTACTCGCAGCGGGCCTACCTCATCCAGGTGTTCCGACGCGGCTCGGGGGTGTTCCTCCTCGACCCACCCGCCATCGGCTCGTTCGCCGAACTGCAAGCCGTCATCGGCGACGAGGAGTGGGTGCTCCACGCCGCCAGCCAGGACCTCGCGTGCCTGCGCGAGGTCGGCCTCGATCCGAGCCGGATCTTCGACACCGAACTGGGTGCGCGCCTCGCCGGGCTCCCCAAGGTCGGGCTCGGAGCCGTCGTCGAACAGCTCCTGGGCGTCCACCTCGCGAAAGAACACAGTGCCGCCGACTGGTCGACGCGACCGTTGCCGCAGAGCTGGCTCGTCTACGCGGCGCTCGACGTCGAGCTGCTCGTCGACCTCCGGGACGCCATGGAGGCGGTCCTCGCGGACGCGGGCAAGCTCGAGATCGCGCGCCAGGAGTTCGACGCGACCCTGAGGCGGGAGGCAAAGCCCGCGAAGGTCGACCCGTGGCGTCGACTGACCGGGCTGCACAGCCTGCGCGGGTCCCGGTCCCTCGCCGTGGCTCGTGAACTCTGGCAGGCTCGGGACGACTACGCGCGCGAGATCGACACGGCCCCGGGCCGTCTCGTCCCGGACTCCTCGCTCCTGGCCGCCACGAAGGCGATGCCCACCGACAAACGGTCCCTCGCCGGCATCAAGGAGTTCGTCGGCCGGGCCAGTCGCAGTGAGCTGGACCGCTGGTTCGCGGCGATCGAACGCGGCCGTGAGACGACGGACCTGCCCTCGCACCGGGGGCCGGCGAGCGACACCCTCCCCCCGCCCCGATCGTGGGCGGACAAGAACCCGCTGGCCGACGCGCGCTACAAGGCCGTCCGCCCCAAGGTGACCGAGATCGCCGAGGGGCTCGACCTGCCGGTCGAGAACCTGCTCACACCCGAGACCCTGCGCCGGCTGGCCTGGGACCCGCCCATCCCCTTCGATGCACCGACCATCGCGGCCGCACTCGTCGAGCTCGGTGCGCGGACCTGGCAGGTCGAGGCCGTGGCCGAGGTGGTCGCCGAAGCCTTTGTCGACGCCCACCAAGAGCCCGAGGCGACGGGCGACGGCGCTTCGTAGGATTGCTCGAACGATTCTCGGGCCCCCGGCGTCGTCCCTAAGATCAGGACCAGATCCTGACACTGGAGGCACTGTGGCCGAGAGCAACGATGTCGTGTTCGTCGACGGGGTACGCACCCCGTTCGGTCGGGCCGGCGACAAAGGCATGTACTGGCAGACCCGCGCCGACGACCTGGTCGTCAAGGCGATGAAGGGTCTGCTCGAGCGAAACCCGTCCCTACCGCCCGAACGCATCGATGACGTCGCCATCGCGGCGACCACGCAACAGGGCGATCAAGGCCTCACGCTCGGACGCACGACGGCGCTCCTCGCGGGTCTCCCCCAGTCCGTGCCCGGGTACGCCATCGACCGGATGTGCGCCGGCGCCATGACGAGCGTGACGAGCGTCGCCGGCGGCATCGCCTTCGGCGCGTACGACGTCGCCCTCGCCGGCGGGGTCGAGCACATGGGGCGCCACCCCATGGGGTTCGCCGCCGACCCCAATCCGCGCTTCGCCGCCGAGAAGCTCGTCAGCGGCGAGGCCCTGAACATGGGCAATACCGCGGAGCGCATCCACGACCGGTTCCCCCAGCTCACGAAGGAGCGCTCCGACCGGTACGCCCTGCGATCGCAACAGAAGCTCGCAGCGGCCTACGACGCCGGCCAGATCCAACCCGACCTCGTCCCGGTGGCCATCAAGACGGACCAGGGCTGGGGGCTCGCCACCCGTGACGAGGCGCCTCGACCCGAGACCACGATGGAGGGTCTCGCCGGGCTGCGCACTCCCTTCCGGCCGCACGGCCGCGTCACGGCGGGCAACTCGTCGGGTCTCAACGACGGGGCGACGGTCAGCTTGATGGCGTCGGGTGCCGCGGCGAAGGAACTCGGGCTCACCCCCAAGATGCGCCTCGTCAGCTTCGCCTTCGCCGGCGTCGAGCCCGAGATCATGGGCATCGGTCCCGTGCCGTCCACCGAGAAGGCCCTCCGCAAGGCCGGGCTGTCGATCGACGACATCGGCCTCTTCGAACTGAACGAGGCGTTCGCGGTGCAGGTCCTCTCCCTGCTCGACCACTTCGGCATCGACGACGACGACCCGCGCGTGAACCCCTGGGGCGGGGCCATCGCCGTCGGTCACCCTCTCGCGTCCTCGGGCGTGAGGCTGATGATCCAGCTCGCCCGCCAGTTCGAGCAGCACCCCGAGGTGCGGTACGGCCTCACGGCCATGTGCATCGGCCTCGGCCAGGGCGGCAGCGTCATCTGGGAGAACCCCCACTACTCGAAGAAGGCGGCACGCGCATGAGCACGGCGACCGAACAACTGACCGAGCTGTCGGCCGACGAGGTCGTCACGCACTCTTACGTCCGCGACGTGCCGTTGCCCTCCGGCGGCCTCCTGGCCCTCATCACCCTCGACAACGGACGCGACCACACCCGGCCGAGCACGCTGGGGCCCGCGACGCTGCACGAGTTCGGCGCGACCCTCGACGCCGTCCGCAGCCGCGCCTCCTCGGGTGAGATCGCGGCGATCGCCGTCACCGGCAAGCCGTACTTCCTGGCGGCGGGTGCCGACCTCAGCAAGGTGAGCGCCATCCCCAGCCGCGAGGTCGCCCGCGAGCTCGCCCGGCTCGGCCACGCCGTGCTCGGCAAGCTGCACGACGCCCCGGTGCCCACGTTCGTCTTCGTCAACGGGCTCGCCCTGGGCGGTGGCGTCGAGATCGGGCTGCACGCCGACTACCGCACGGTCGACTCGTCGGCCGCCGCCATCGCCCTGCCGGAGGTCTTCCTCGGCATCATCCCCGGGTGGGGTGGCGCCTGGTTGTTGCCGAACCTGATCGGCATCGAGAACGCCCTCAAGGTCGTCATCGAGAACCCCCTGAAGAACAACCGCACCCTGAAGCCCGCCCAGGCGCTCGAACTCGGCATCGTCGACGCGATGTTCGGCCCCGCGTCCTTCCTCGAGGACAGCATCCGGTGGACCGACGGCGTGCTGACCGGCCGCGTCGGCGTCAAGCGGCCGAACGTCCCGGGCAGGCTCGAGCGTGCCGTCAAGTGGGACGTCGCGATCTCGGTGGCGCGCAAGTCGCTCGAGTCGAAGATCGGCACCGTCGCGAAGTCGCCCTACGCCGCCCTCGACCTGCTGAAGGCCGCGAAGAACACCGACCGGACGACCGGCTTCGCGGCCGAGGACGAAGCGCTGGCCGACCTCGTGGCAGGCGACCAGTTCCACGCCAGCATGTACGCCTTCGATCTCGTCCAGAAGCGGGCCAAGAAGCCCGCCGGTGCGCCCTCCCCCGACCTCGCCCGGAAGATCGGCAAGGTGGGCATCGTCGGGGCCGGACTCATGGCGAGCCAGTTCGCGCTGCTCTTCGTGCGCCGTCTGCGCGTCCCGGTCGTCATCACCGACCTCGACCAGGCTCGGGTCGACGCGGCACTCGCCCGCATCAGAGGCGAGATCGACGAGTTGCAAGGCGGGGGGAGGATCTCGCGGGACGAGTCCAACCGCCTCAAGGCGCTCATCACGGGCACGACCGATCTCGCCGACTTCGCCGACGCCGACTGGGTCATCGAGGCCGTGTTCGAAGAGCTGTCGGTCAAACAGGAGGTGTTCGCGAACGTCGAGGCCGTCGTCTCGGACACGACGGTGCTGGCGACCAACACGTCGTCGCTCAGCGTCGAGCAGATCGGGGCTCGCCTCGCCCATCCCGAGCGACTGGTCGGATTCCACTTCTTCAACCCGGTCGCGGTGATGCCCCTCGTCGAGGTCGTCAAGACCCCGGCGACCGACGACGAGACGCTGAGCACGGCGATGGTGACGGCGAAGGCCCTGCGGAAGAACGCCGTCATCACGGCCGACACCCCGGGGTTCGTGGTCAACCGGATACTGGCCAAACTACTGGGCGAGGCCATGCACGCCGTCGAGACGGGGACGCCGTTCGAAGTCGTCGATCGGGCCACGGCGCCGTTCGGCCTCCCGATGACGCCGTTCGAGTTGCTCGAGCTGGTGGGGCTGACCGTCGGGGCGCACGTCCTCGACACCCACCATGCCGCCTTCCCCGACCGGTTCTTCGCCAGTGACGGACTGCACCGCCTGGCCGAGCACGGCACGATCTTCGAACGCGACTCGAAGGGCCGTCGCAAGGGATTCGACAAGAAGGCCGTCGCCCTCGCCGCCGGACCGGGAACGGCCCTGACCGACGACGAGTTGCGCGTCCGCATCGAGGACGGTCTCGCCGACGAGGTCGGGCGCATGCTCGACGACCACGTCGTGGCCGCTGCCGAGGACATCGACCTCTGCCTGATCCTCGGCGCCGGGTACCCGTTCCAGATGGGCGGGGTCACGCCGTACCTCGACCGGGTCGGTGCCTCACGTCGGGTGCGGGGACGCGACTTCCACGAACCCGCGATCCGCGGCGTCGAGTAAGACCACCCACGCCGAACGCCCCGTGTCGAGAGGGACGGGGCGTTCGACGTCTGTCGTGCGGCGTGACACCGCACCGGGGCTCAGTCGTGCCGGGCGTCCTCGTGCCGGGATGCGGCAGCGGTCTCGTCCAGTGGCCTCGCCACCGGGATTCGGCTGCCGAGCACCTGGGCGACGACGTCGCGAGCGATGTGCTGCGGCGTGAGGCCGGCCTCGTCGAGGATCTCGGCCCGGGACCCGTGTTCGAGGAACTCGTCGGGCAGTCCCAACTCGGTCACGGCCGTGTCGACGCCTGCGCCACGGAGGTCCTGTCGCACACGGGTGCCGATCCCGCCCACCCGCACGCCGTCCTCGATCGTGATGACGAGCCGGTGGGCAGCGGCCAGCTCGATGATGCTGGCCGGGACGGGGACGACCCATCGAGGGTCGACGACCGTGGCACCGATGCCCTGGGCCTCCAGTCGCTTGGCGACCTCGAGTCCGATGCCGGCCATCGGGCCGACGCAGACGATGAGGACGTCGTCGCGGCCGGTGCGTCGCAGCACCTCGACACCGTCCTCGAGTCGTTCGACGGCGTCGTGCTCGACGCCGACGGCGCCTTTCGAGAACCGGATGACGGTGGGCGCGTCGTCGACCGCCACGGCCTCCCGGAGCTCTTCGCGTAGTCGCGTCGCATCACGAGGGGCGGCCAGACGGATGTGCGGCACGATCTGCAGGAGGGCGAGGTCCCACATGCCGTGGTGGCTCGGGCCGTCCGGTCCGGTCACACCGGCGCGGTCCAGCACGAAGGTGACCCCGGCCCGGTGGAGGGCGACGTCCATCAGCACCTGGTCGAAGGCGCGGTTCACGAAGGTGGCGTACAGCGCGACGACGGGGTGCAGTCCACCGAACGCGAGACCCGCGGCACTCGTGACCGCGTGCTGTTCGGCGATGCCGACGTCGAAGACCCGTTTCGGGAACCGTTCGGCGAGCTTGTGCAGGCCCACCGGACGCAGCATCGCCGCCGTGATGCCGACGACTTTCTCGTCGTGCTCGGCGATGTCGACGATCTCGTCGGCGAAGACCGACGTCCACGACGGCGAGGTGGCCGCCTCGAGGGGTTCGCCCGTCTCGGGGTCGATCTGCCCGACCGCGTGGAACTGGTCGGCGACGTCGGCGCGCGCCGGATCGAATCCCCGGCCCTTCTCGGTGATGGCGTGCACGATCACGGGCGCCCCGTAGTTCTTCGCCTGGAGCAGCGCTTCTTCCATGGCGACCTGGTCGTGACCGTCGACCGGCCCGATGTACTTGATGTCCAGGTTCGAGTAGAGGGCCTCGTTGTTCGTGAACCGGCTCAGGAAGCCGTGCAGACCACCCCGGACGCCGCGGTAGACCGCACGACCCGGATGTCCGAGTCGGTCGAAGACGGCCCTGCTGCCGACGTGGAGCTCGCGGTAGGCCTGGCGGGTGCGGACCGTGTTGAGGAAACGGGCCATTCCTCCGATGGTCGGGGCGTAGGACCGGCCGTTGTCATTGACCACGATGGTGAGGCGACGGTCGTTGTCGTCGCTGATGTTGTTCAGGGCCTCCCACGTCATGCCCCCGGTCAACGCGCCGTCGCCCACGACGGCGACCACGTGCCGATCGTCCCGGCCCGTCAGTTGGAAGGCCCGGGAGATGCCGTCGGCCCACGAGAGCGAACTCGAGGCGTGTGAGCTCTCGACGATGTCGTGCTCGGACTCGGACCGCTGCGGGTATCCGGCGAGACCGCCCCGGAGCCGGAGCCCCGAGAAGTCCTGGCGACCGGTGAGGAGCTTGTGGACGTACGACTGGTGGCCGGTGTCGAAGACGAAGGCGTCGTGCGGCGAGTGGAACACCCGGTGCATGGCCAACGTCAACTCGACGACGCCGAGGTTCGGCCCGAGGTGGCCCCCGGTCTTCGACACTTCGGTCACGAGGAACCGGCGGATGTCGGCGGCCAGTTCGACCATCTGTTCGTTCGTCAGGCGGTCGAGGTCACGAGGCCCCGTGATCGTCTGCAGCAGGCTCATGCTGGCCTTCCCTCTCGGCCCTCTCGGGCATCCCGCCAGTCTAGGCACGCGACCGGCGAGAACGCCGTGCGACCCCCGGACGACGCGGGCGATCGTCCGGGGGCCTGGTCACTGCGGGGTCCGTCGCTCAGACCAGGCTGCGCAGGACGTACTGCAGAATGCCACCGTTGCGGTAGTAGTCGGCCTCGCCGGGGGTGTCGATGCGCACGACGGCATCGAACTCGACCGGCTGCTTGCCCGCGGGCGAATGGGTGGTGGGGGTCGCCGTGACGTGGACCGTCTTCGGCGTCGTGCCCTCGTTGAGCTGCTCGATGCCAACGATGTCGATCTGCTCCGTGCCGTCGAGACCGAGCGACTCCCAGCTCTCGCCCTGCGGGAACTGCAGGGGAACCACTCCCATGCCGATCAGGTTCGACCGGTGGATGCGTTCGAAGCTCTCGGTGATGACCGCCTTGACCCCGAGCAGGCTCGTGCCCTTCGCGGCCCAGTCCCGGGAAGACCCCGAGCCGTACTCCTTGCCGCCCAGGATGACCAGGGGCGTGCCCTGCTCCTGGTAGCGAGCACTGGCGTCGTAAATGAACGACTGCGGGCCTTCGGCCTGGGTGAAGTCGCGGGTGTAGCCCCCCTCGACCCCGTCGAGCAGCTGGTTCTTGAGGCGGATGTTCGCGAACGTGCCCCGGATCATGACCTCGTGGTTGCCGCGACGGGACCCGTACGAGTTGAAGTCCTTGCGGTCCACGCCGTGCTCGTCGAGGTAGTGACCGGCCGGGCTGTCGACCTTGATCGACCCGGCGGGGCTGATGTGGTCGGTCGTGACCGAGTCGCCGAGCTTGGCCAGCACGCGGGCGCCCTGGATGTCGGTCACCGGCGTGGTCTCGATCGTCATGCCCTCGAAGTACGGCGGTTTGCGCACGTAGGTCGACTCGGAGTCCCACTCGAAGGTGGCGCCCGTGGGGGTCGGCAGGGAGCGCCAGCGCTCGTCGCCGTCGAACACCCCGGCGTACTCATGGGTGAACATCCCCGTGTCGATGGACGAGTCGATCGTCTGCTGCACCTCGGCCGCGTCGGGCCAGATGTCGCGGAGATAGACGTCGGAGCCGTCGTCGGCGGTGCCCAGGGCGTCGTTCTCGAAGTCGAAGTTCATCGACCCGGCGAGGGCGTACGCGATGACCAGCGGCGGGCTGGCGAGGTAGTTCATCTTGACGTCGGGGTTGATGCGACCCTCGAAGTTGCGGTTGCCCGACAGGACGGCCGTGACGGCGAGATCGTTGTCCTGCACCGCCGTGGAGATCTCGTCGAGCAGCGGGCCCGAGTTGCCGATGCAGGTCGTGCAGCCGTAGCCGACGGTGTAGAAACCGAGGTCCTCGAGATAGGTGGTCAGGCCGGCCTTCTCGTAGTAGTCCGTGACGACCTTCGACCCGGGCGCGAGGGTCGTCTTGACCCACGGCTTGGCCTTGAGCCCCTTCTTGCTGGCGTTGCGGGCGAGCAGGCCCGCAGCGAGCATGACGGAGGGGTTCGACGTGTTCGTGCACGACGTGATGGCCGCGATGGCCACGGCGCCGTGGTCGAGCGTGAAGGTCGAGCCGTCGCCGAGCGCCACGGAGGTGGGCTTGGAGACCTTTGCCGGTGCGTGCGACGTGTGCGAGATCGAGTGCGGCTGGGCGTCGTCGTCGTCCTCGGCCGTGAAGCCGATCGGGTCGGAGGCCGGGAACGTGCCCTCTACCGCGGCGTCGACGTGCGAGTGGTCCGTCGTGGCGTAGTTCTCGAGGTCGACCTCGAACTGCGACTTGGCCTCGGTGAGCTCGATGCGGTCCTGCGGACGCTTCGGCCCGGCGATGGACGGGACGACCGTCCCGAGGTCGAGCTCGAGGTACTCGCTGAACACGGGTTCGGTCGAGGGGTCGTGCCACAGGCCCTGCAGCTTGGAGTACTGCTCGACGAGGTCGATCTGCTCCTCGGAGCGCCCGGTCAGACGCAGGTAGTCGAGGGTCACGTCGTCGATCGGGAAGATCGCCGCCGTCGAACCGAACTCGGGGCTCATGTTGCCGATGGTCGCCCGGTTGGCCAGGGGCACCTCGGCGACGCCTTCGCCGTAGAACTCGACGAACTTGCCGACGACGCCGTGCCGGCGCAGCTGCTGCGTGATGGTGAGCACCACGTCGGTCGCCGTCACGCCGGTCGGGATCGAGCCGGAGAGCTTGAAGCCGACGACCTTGGGGATCAACATCGACACGGGCTGACCGAGCATCGCGGCCTCGGCCTCGATGCCCCCGACGCCCCAGCCGAGCACGCCCAGGCCGTTGACCATCGTCGTGTGCGAGTCGGTGCCGACGAGGGTGTCGGGGTACGCCTGCAGCACTCCGCCGACCTCGCGGCTGTAGGTGACCCGCGCCAGGTACTCGATGTTGACCTGGTGGACGATGCCGGTGCCCGGCGGGACGACCTTGAAGTCGTCGAAGGCCGTCTGCCCCCAACGGAGGAACTGGTACCGCTCGCCGTTGCGCTCGTACTCGATCTCGACGTTGCGTTCGAGCGCGTTCTCGGAGCCGAAGAGGTCCGCGATGACGGAGTGGTCGATGACGAGCTCGGCCGGTGCCAGCGGGTTGATCTTGGTCGGGTCTCCGCCGAGCTCGGCGACGGCCTCTCGCATGGTGGCGAGGTCGACGATGCAGGGCACCCCCGTGAAGTCCTGCATGACCACGCGCGCCGGCGTGAACTGGATCTCGGTGTCGGGCTCGGCGGTGGGCTGCCACGAGCCGAGGGCCCGGATCTGGTCACCCGTGACGTTCGCACCGTCCTCGGTGCGGAGCAGGTTCTCGAGCAGGACCTTGAGGCTGAACGGAAGCGTCGAAGAACCCTCGACCGCGTCGATGCGGTAGACCTCGTAGTCGGTGGACCCGACCGTGAGGGTGTTCTTCGAGCCGAAACTGTTGATTGCAGACACGTGCCGTCTCCCTTGCTGACTACGCCCTCATCTTGGCCGGTGCGCGCGACGCCCACCAGCGAGGTCAGCCTAAGTCCGCGGGGTGTCCCCGGGGCCGATCCCAGCGATTTGTCTCGATGTCGAGACAAAACATAGCACCAGGAGGCGCGGGTCAGGCCGAGGGGCCCCGCGCGTCGTCCGCCGCCTCGCGTCCGCGGTAGACCGTCCGCACGAGGAGCCAGGTCACCCAGAGCAACCCCGCGTAGAGGGGCACGCCCATGACGAGCTTGAGCGTCCCGAGGAGAGCGACGTCCCCGGCCAGCCACAGCGGCACCTGGACGGCGAGGCGGGCGGCGAACAGTCCGGCCCACAACCAGGTGGCCAGGACGAGGACGCGTCGTTTCGCCCGGTCCCCCCGCCAGCCCGTGCCGTCGTTCGTGAGGAGTCCGACCACGATGCCGATGAGCGGCCAGCGCACGGCGATACTGACGAGCATCGCGGCGAGCGACGCGGCGTTGATCAGCAGGCCGGGCACGAAGTTGTTCTCGGCACGGCCGGAGAGCAAAGCGATCCCCGCGGAGAGGGCGATGCCGAAGACACCCGCGAGGGCCTGGGCGACCGGACCGCGCTGGACCGCGCGTGCGACGACGAACGCCACGGCCAGGACCAGCGGGATGAGGACCGACGGGACGACGTCCTGCGTGATCGTGTAGACGACCACGAAGCCGAGCCCGGGGACGATGGACTCGACGAGCCCCCGCACCCCGCCGATGGCGGTGAGCAGCGCCGACGCCGTCGGGACCTCGCCGGGGGCGACCTGGCCGATGCCGGCCCGTCGGGCGGCGGCTTGCAACTGGGCCGCGAGCGACACCCGGGGGTCGTCGAGCGGCGACGGATCAGCCGGATCGGGCCGGTCGTCGGACGCGGACACGTCGGGTCAGACGACCGAGGGCGTGGTGCCCGGGGCGTCGGTCGGGCCGGCCTTCGGCATCGACAGCGGGATCAGCTCGCGCGGAGGCATCGGGGTCGTCCCGCGGACCACGACGATGCTGCGGAAGAGTTCTTCGATCTTCTCGGCAGCGTCGCCTTCGTGAGCCGCGTCGCCAGCGATCACACCGCGGAGGAACCAGCGGGGCCCGTCGACGCCGATGAAGCGTGCTCGCCGGGTCGTGCCGGGGTCACCGCCCATCACCGGGATCTCGGCGCGGACCTCGGGACCGAAGGGCCCCTCGACCTCGGCCGTCGTGCCGCCCTGCTTCTCGATCTGCTCGCTGATCTGACCTCGGATCTCGTTCCAGAGTCCCGTCGTGCGGGGCGCCGCGAACGGCTGCACCTGCAGCGTCGACTTGGCGAAGTCGAGGCCGACGGCGACGACCCTCTTGCTTCCCTCTTCGACTTCGAGTCGGAGGTGGAGCCCCTCGCGGGGCAGGATCTTGACGCCACCGAGATCGACGTACGGGCGGACGGGGTTGGCCTCGGTCTCGTCCAGCGGGCCCACCTCGGAGCGGTCCGCGGGTGCCGACTTGGAGTCGTCGAACACCTCGACCTCAGCGTCGTCGAGGGACTCGATGTCGATCTCGACGTCGGCGACGTCGGCCGACTCGACGTCGATCTCGACTGCGGCCAGTTCTTGCTCGCGGCGTTTGGACTTCCTCACGCGGTGCCTCCTGGGTTGTGTGCGTATCCGGTGGATCCGTGACCGTCGACCCCTCGGACGCTCTCGGGGAGCGTCGCGACGGGAACGAAGGTCGCGCGGACGACCGGCATGATGACGAGCTGGGCGATCTTGTCACCGACGGCGACGTGGTGCTCGGCCTCGAGGTCGGTGTTGAGCAGCGAGACCTTGATCTCTCCGCGGTACCCCGCGTCGACGGTGCCCGGGGCGTTCACGACGGTGATGCCGTGCTTGGCGGCGAGGCCGCTGCGGGGCATGACGAACGCGGCGAAACCCTCGGGAAGGGCGATGGAGACGCCCGTGCCGACCAGGGCGCGGTGGCCGGGCCTCAGCACGAGGTCCTCGGTCGAGACCAGGTCGGCGCCGGCGTCGCCCGGGTGGGAATACACGGGCACCGACATCGCCTCGGCGGCGATGAGGACGTCGAGGGTCTGGATCACGTGTCGAGGGTAGTGCAGAAGTCTGGTCGAATGGACGTCATGAACCCCTACCGTGAGCGCCTGCTCCCGCCGCTCTCCGTCTTCGTGGCCTGCGCGCTCCTCGTCCCCGCCACCCTCCTGGTCTTCCTGCCGATCAACTCGACGGTCGGCGTGGTGATGGCCGTCGTGTTCTACGCGGCCGCCGTCGTCCTGCTCGTCCTGACCTCGCCCGTGCTGACGATCGACGACGAGGGCTTCACCGCGGGGCGGGCCCGTCTGTTCGCCCACGAGATCGGTGACGCCGAAGGGTTCACCGGCGCCGACGCGACACGAGAAAGAGGGCCCCGGCTCGACGCGCGAGCCTGGACCCTCTTCCGGGGGTGGGTGCGACCGGTGGTCAAGATCTCTCTGACGGACCTCGACGACCCGGCGCCCTACTGGTTGGTGTCGACCCGTCGACCCGACGAGGTCGTGCGACGGTTGGAGGCGATCAGGCGGCGCACTCCCGGCAGATAGCGCCCAGCTTGGTCTCGTGGTCGAGCTGCGAACGGTGCTTGACCAGGAAGCACTCGACACAGGTGAACTCGTCGACCTGCGGGGGGAGGACGACGACGTCGAGGTCGAGGTCCGAGAGGTCCTGCCCGGCGAGCTCGAACGAGCCCGGGTTGTCGGCGTCGTCGTCGACGACGCCGGTCATCTTGTCGGGGACCCTCTCTTTGAGCCCCTCGATCGACTCCGAGCCGTCGTCGTCGTTCTTGCGAGGTGCGTCGTAGTCGGTGGCCATGCCCATCCAGTTCTTCGGTGATTCGTGTGCCCGATTCGGCGGGTGCAGTTTGCATCACTCGTTGTCGAATAGCAAACCAGTTCCCACGGCCTTTCAGCCGCCTCGGAAGAACTGACGGCACGCCCGTCGTATTCCCGTGAGAACGGCCGCCGACGTGCGACTCTTGGCACCGGATCACGACGGTGAAAGGCGTGGAAAATGCAGGATCTCAGGGTCATAGGCGTCCAGAGCGGAGCTCTGCTCGTCGCCACCGACGCCGGTGGCGAGTACCGCCTTCCCGTCACCCACACCCTCCACTCCCAGCTGAGGGCGGCAAGCCCCGGTGACGCCCCGGTCGAACGGAAGGCACCGCCCCGCGAGATCCAGGCCTTGGTCAGGGCTGGCAAGACCCCTCAGCAGGTGTCCGACCTGACCGGCGCCGACCTCGACTACGTGCACCGGTTCGAAGGGCCAGTCCTCGCCGAGCGCGCCTTCGTGCTCGAGAGCGCCAGGGCCGTCCCGGTGTCCGTCGACGACGACGCGACGTCCGGTGTGCAGGCGACCACCTTCGGAGCCGTCATCGACGAGCGACTGGACGGTGCCGAGACCTCGCAGCGCGACTGGAGTGCCTACAAGGACGCCGAGCACGGCTGGGTGGTCCACCTGGCCTTCGTCACGCACGAGGTCGAGCGCGACGCGACGTGGCGCTTCGACCCGAAGAAGTCGGTCCTCGCCCCCCTCGGCGGCGACGCCCACCGCCTCTCGCAGCACGGCGAGGACGTCGGTCCACTCGTCCCTCGTCTCCGGGCCGTCTCCCGTGAGCCGCGCCACGACGACACCTCGGGCCGTTTCGACAGCGGCGCCTTCCTGGTCGAGCAGGCCGACGCGGTCGAACTGCCGGCCGAGACCGCGACCGACCGGTTGCGTCCCGGCGTCCGCAGCACCGCCTCCTTCGCCGCCGCCAACCGGGCACCCGACGACGAGAGCGGGCACGACCAGACCGCGGACCTCCTCGAGGCGCTGCGACGCCGACGCGGAGAACGCGAGGCCGCCCGGTTCTCCGACGACGACGGGCGCCCGGACCACCAGGCCACCGGGGCGATCCGCGTGATCGACGTCCCCCTGGACGACTTCGACCTGCCCGAAGGGGCCACCAAACCCACACCCGTGCTGCCCGACCGGTCGACCCGAGGTGACGCCCCGGCGGGCGACGCACCGGTCCAGCCCACGGGCATCCGGGGCAGCCGGGGACGCGCTGGCCGACGCGAGATGCCCAGCGCGGCCCAGTCGACCAAGAAGGCGCGGGGGCGCACCTCGATGCCGAGCTGGGACGAGATCGTCTTCGGAGCGCGTACGGACGACGACCCCGCCTGACCCTCCTGGCCCGCCCCGGCGGCCACGATCACCGCCGGTAGGCGCCGAACGTCCTCAAGGGCACGAGCGTCTCGTCGTCGGACCACGATCCGTGGTGACCGACCATGGTTCCCGGAGCACCACCGCGATCTCGTCCGTCGTAGTAGGCGACGCCCCGCCGGGCGGCGACGATCACGTCGCCGATGCGGGGCAGGACCGCCGGGTCCACGGCCCCGAACCAACCGGCGTCGACGGCCTCCGACCGGGACAACACCCAGGCTCGGTCGCCTTCGGCTGCTCGCCACGCGTCGAGCACCGCATCCCGGCGGCCCTCGTCGGCATCGGGCTCGAGGTGCAGTTGCAGGCAGCGGGGCTCCCCCGCCACGTGCCTCACCCCGTCGACCAGGGCGGGCATGCCCCCGAAGACGATGCGCCTCCGTTCGGCCACGTCGACGATGCCGTGGTCGGCCGTGACGATCACCCCGACGTCGGGCGCGACCGAGGCCTCCAGCCTCCGGACCTCGCCGTCGACGCCTTCGAGGGCATCGATCCATTCGTCCGATTCCCAGCCGGCACGGTGAGCGATCATGTCGAGCTCGGGGACGTAGAGGTACACCAAGGAGGCGCGGGTCGAGTCGACGAGCATCGCCGCGGTCTCGAAGCGGTCGGCCACGCTCTCCGCCACGTCGTAGGTGGCGCCCCGGAGGATGGCCTCGGTCAGGCCGGACGATCGGTAGCGCTTGGGGCCGACGGCGTGGGACTCCACGTCGGTGGCCGTCTCGAACAGCGTGGGACGCCGCTGCCACTCGTCGGGCCGCATCCGATCGTCCCACCCCGAGAGCTGCTTCACCACTCGATCGTTCTCGGGGTCGAGAGCCGAGTAGCCGACGAGGCCGTGCTCGCCGGGGAGCGCCCCGGTCGTCAGCGTCGTGAGCGCCGCGGCGGTGGTCGTGGGCCACCCGGACCACAGGCTGCCCTTCACCCCCGACAACGTCCGGGCGTGGCCCCGACGGGCACCGAGGGCCGCCTGGCCGAGACCGTCCACCAGGACGACCACCGCGGCCCGCGCGGCGGGCAGGCGGAGCGCGTTCGGTTCGCCCCGCAGGGACGCGAGAGTCGAGGGCACCACGTCGGCCAGGCTCACGGCCCCGCGGGGGCGCGCCGGTACGATGGAGGACACCGGCCCCAGTCTGGCACAGCGACGATCGGGTGCCCCGTCCACCCCGATCCGTGAGAAGTGCATGACCACCACCGAGAACACGAGCAGCTCCGACCACGGCGAACGCATCGAGGACATCGACGTCTCGCTCGAGATGCAGGGGTCGTTCCTCGAGTACGCGTACTCGGTCATCTACTCCCGAGCGCTGCCCGACGCCCGGGACGGCCTCAAGCCCGTCCAGCGTCGCATCCTCTACCAGATGTCCGAGATGGGCCTCCGGCCCGACAGGGGCCACGTCAAGAGCGCGCGCGTCGTCGGTGAGGTCATGGGCAAGCTCCACCCGCACGGCGACACCGCGATCTACGACGCCATGGTCCGTCAGGCGCAGCCCTTCACCATGCGGGTGCCGCTCATCGACGGGCACGGCAACTTCGGCTCGCTCGACGACGGGCCCGCGGCACCGCGGTACACCGAGGCTCGTCTCGCCGAGGCGTCGTTGGCCATGACCCAGGGACTCGGCGAGGACGTCGTCGACTTCGTCCCCAACTACGACAACCAGTTGATGCAGCCCGAGGTGCTTCCGGCGGCCTTCCCGAACCTGCTCGTGAACGGTGCGAGCGGCATCGCGGTGGGCATGGCGACCAACATGGCGCCCCACAACCTCGTCGAGGTCGTCGGTGCCGCCCGGCACCTGATCGACCACCCCGACGCCAGCCTGGACGACCTGATGGCGTTCGTGCCGGGTCCCGACCTGCCGACCGGCGGCACGATCGCCGGGCTGGCCGGGGTCCGCGACGCCTACGCGACGGGTCGGGGCAGCTTCAAGACCCGGGCGCGGGTCGGCGTCGAGAGCATCACCGCACGGAAGAACGGCCTCGTGGTCACCGAGCTGCCGTACCTCGTGGGGCCCGAGAAGGTGATCGAGAAGATCAAGGACGGGGTGCAGGCGAAGAAGCTCACCGGCATCACGGACGTCACCGACCTGACCGACCACAAGCACGGTCTCCGTCTCGTGATCGGCATCAAGACGGGTTTCAGCCCCGAGGCGGTCCTCGAGCAGCTCTATCGCTACACCCCGCTCGAAGACGGCTTCAGCATCAACAACGTCGCCCTGGTCGAGGGGCAGCCGCGGACCCTCGGCCTGAAGGAGATGCTCGAGGTCTACGTCGCGCACCGCCTCTCGGTCGTCACGCGTCGCAGCCGCTACCGGCTGGCCAAGAAAGAAGACCGCCTCCATCTCGTCGAGGGCCTCCTCGTCGCCATCCTCGACATCGACGAGGTCATCCAGGTGATCCGGACGAGCGACGACACGCCTGCCGCCCGGGCACGCCTGCGCGAGGTCTTCGACCTCAGCGAGATCCAGGCCGAGTACATCCTCGACCTGCAGCTGCGCCGTCTCACCAAGTTCAGCCGCATCGAACTCGAAGCCGAACGCGACGAGCTGCTCGCGGCCATCGCCGACCTCAAGGACCTGCTGGCCGACCCCGCCCGCCTCAGGGCCCTCGTGTCCAGCGAGCTCGGCGAGATCGCCGAGCAGTTCGGCACGCCGCGTCGGACCCTGCTCACGGAGGCCAAGGCGAGCGTCGCGACGACCGGTCGGGGCAGCAGGTCGGCCCCGGTGCTCGAGATCGCCGACACCCCGACCCGGGTGTTCCTCTCGACGACGGGCCGCGTCCTGCGGGTGGACCACCTCGACCCCGACTCCGCTGCCCCCACTCCCCCGACCCGACGCACGAAGCACGATGCCGTCCTCTCGTCGATCGACACGACGACGCGGACCGAGATCGGCGCCGTGACGAACCTCGGCCGCCTCGTCCGGTTCACCCCCGTCGACCTCCCGTCCGTGCCGCCCACGTCCGTCCAGCTGGGTGCGGGGGTGCCCATCCGGGACTACATCGGCGTGGTCGACAAGAAGGAGCGCGTGCTCGGGCTCGTCTCGCTCACCGCCGACCGGAGCATCGCGCTCGGCACGGCCCGCGGGGTCGTCAAACGGGTCGCGACCGGCCAGTACCCCGCCCGACCCGACTTCCCGGTCATCACGCTGAAGAAGGGCGACCAGGTCGTCGGCGTCGCCCAAGGGGTCGACGAGGACGAACTCGTCTTCGTCACGTCCGCCACGCAGTTGCTCCGGTTCACCGCCTCCGCCGTCCGGCCGCAGGGGCCCGCGGGTGGCGGGGTGGCCGGCATCAACCTTCCGGACGACGCGACCGTGATCTTCTTCGGTGCCGTGCCCGCGGGTCGCGAGGCCGTCGTCGCGACGGTCTCGTCGAGCAACTCGACGATCGCCGGCACCGACCCCGGACGTGCCAAGCTCAGCGCGTTCGACGAGTACCCGGGCAAGGGGCGTGCCACGGGCGGCGTCCGGTCCCACTCGTTGCTGAAGGGCGAGGACGCCCTGTCGCTGGCCTGGGTCGGCCCGGCTCCCGCTCAGGCGGTCGGGCCGGACGGTTCGGTCCGCACTCTGCCCGCCGAGCTCTCACGCCGTGACGGATCGGGCACGCCCCTGGACGCGCCCGTGGGCTCGGTCGGCGCCTCGGTGGCGCACATCGCCGATTCGGCCACCGGCCTCGAGGCAGGTGCCGAACCGGACGAGTGACTCCTCGACGGAGCGACCGAGGCGGCGTCCTCGACGTCGAGACAGGGCGTCCTCGTTCTCGGTGACGGCCTGCTCAGGACTCAGACGTCGATGCGGTCCCGGCTGAGACCGGCGCCGTCGATGATGAACTCCTTGCGAGGAGCCACGTCGTTGCCCATCAGCAGTTCGAAGACGCGGGCGGCGTTCTCGGCGTCGTCGACCTTGACGCGCCGCAGCATGCGGTTCTGGCGTTCCATCGTCGTGGTGCGGAGCTGTTCGGCGTCCATCTCGCCGAGTCCCTTGTACCGCTGGATGGGGTCCTGGAACTTCTTGTTCGTGCGTTTGAGCCCTGCGAGGACACCGTGCAGCTCTTTCTCGGAGTACGTGTAGATCGTCTCGTTCGGCTTGCTGCCGGGGTGCATCACGACCACTCGGTGCAGAGGGGGGACGGCCGCGAAGACGCGACCGGCTTCGATCATCGGTCTCATGTACCGGAAGAACAGCGTCAGCAGCAGCGTCCGGATGTGAGCACCGTCCACGTCGGCGTCGCTCATGATGATGACCTTGCCGTAGCGGGCCGCCTCGAGATCGAAGGACCGTCCTGACCCGGCTCCCAGCACCTGGATGATGGAGGCGCACTCGAGGTTCGAGAGCATGTCGCTGACCGAGGCCTTCTGCACGTTGAGGATCTTGCCGCGAATGGGCAGGAGTGCCTGGAACTCGCTGTTCCGGGCGACCTTGGCCGTGCCCAGCGCGGAGTCCCCTTCGACGATGAACAGCTCGCTGTTCGCCACGTCGTTCGACCGGCAGTCGACCAGTTTGGCCGGCAGGGTCGAGTTCTCCAGGGCGTTCTTGCGACGCTGGGTCTCTTTGTGCGCCCGTGCGGCGATGCGGGTCTTCATCTCGGCGACGACCTTGTCGAGCACGAGGGCGGTCTGCGCCTTGTCTTCTCGCCGGGTCGACGTGAACAACGCGCCCAGCTCGTTCGCCACGACGTTCGCGACGATCGCGCGGACGGCCGGCGTGCCCAGGATCTCTTTCGTCTGGCCCTCGAATTGTGGCTCGGGCAGGCGCACCGTGAGGACCGCCGTCAGACCGGCCAGGACGTCGTCCTTCTCGATCTTGTCGGTGCCCACCTTGAGGCGACGGGCGTTGGCTTCGACCTGCTGCCGCACGAACTTGAGCAGCCCGGCCTCGAAACCGGTCTGGTGCGATCCGCCCTTCGGCGTCGCGATGATGTTGACGTAGCTGCGGAAGACCGTCTCGTACCCCCCGCCCCAGCGCAGGGCGATGTCGACGTCGCACTGGCGTTCGAGTTCGGTGGCGATCATGGCACCACCGTCGGTGAGCACGGGCACCGTCTCGGTGTAGGTGCCCGACCCGGTCAGACGCCACGTGTCGGTCACGGCGGTGTCGGGGGCGAGGAACTCGACGTATTCGCTGATGCCCCCGTCGAAGCGGAAGGTGCTCTCGAGCGGGAAGCCGCCGTCCGTGAGGGAACCCACGCGTTCGTCGCGCAGGGTCAACGTCAGCCCCGGGATGAGGAAGGCCGTCTGCCGGGCCCTGGCCGACAGCTCATCCGTCTGGAACGAGGCCCCTCGGGTGAAGACCTGGCGATCGGCCCAGTAACGCACCCGGGTGCCGGTGACGCCACGCTTGGTCTTGCCCACTTCTCGGAGCACGCTGCCGGACACGAAGGGGGTGAACGGTGAATCGGGGGTGGGTTCGTCGACGTCCTCGAAGGTGCCGGGTTCACCGCGTCGGAACGACATGGCGTACGTCTTGCCGCCCCGGTCGACCTCGACGTCGAGCCTCTCGGACAGTGCGTTGACGACGGAGGCACCGACGCCGTGGAGGCCGCCGGACGACGTGTAGGACCCGCCGCCGAACTTCCCGCCGGCGTGGAGCTTCGTGAACACGACCTCGACACCGCTCAGACCCGTCTTGGGTTCGATGTCGACGGGCACCCCGCGTCCGCTGTCGCGGACCTCGACGCTGTCGTCGGGGTGCAGAACGACGTCGATGGTGTCGCCGTGCCCGCCCAGCGCCTCGTCGACCGAGTTGTCGATGATCTCCCACAGACAGTGCATCAGGCCCCGGGAGTCGGTCGACCCGATGTACATGCCGGGGCGTTTGCGCACGGCCTCGAGGCCTTCGAGCACCGAGAGGTGCCGGGCCGAGTAGTCGGAGGCGGGGGCGGACGAGGTGGGGGGCATTGTTCTCCTGAGGGGCCCGCCGCCATCTCTCGACGACGGGAATGCGGGGAGGCGGTGACCGCGTTACAGCCTACCGAGGGCCGCCGACACGGCAGTCCCGACACTCGACCGGCCCCTCGCCGCTACGCGATGAGCGAAATCCGGTGCCGATGGCACGCGATACCGACGTCGGCGTGTTTTGATGAGTGTCTCACCCACCGCACCACCGTCAGGAGGAGCATCACATGACTCAGATGGCCACCGACCAGACCGCCGTCGACGAGCTCGGCTCCCGTTACCAGTTGAGCGCCGCGGACCGCTGCGACAGCTGCGGAGCCCAGGCCTACATCCGCGCGACCATGGCCACCGGCGAACTGCTCTTCTGCGCCCACCACGGCGCGAAGTTCAAGGAGAAGCTGCAGCCCACCGCCATCGAGTGGCTCGACGAGAGTTCGAAGCTCCTCGCCCACTGAGACGCCGCGCCTCCCCGGACCACAGCCCGGGTCGGCGGTACGACGAAGGCCCCGC
This sequence comes from Frigoribacterium sp. CFBP 13605, assembly GCF_014839405.1. Lineage (NCBI taxonomy): Bacteria > Bacillati > Actinomycetota > Actinomycetes > Micrococcales > Microbacteriaceae > Frigoribacterium > Frigoribacterium sp. CFBP 13605. Next base: position 30,403 of record NZ_JACYNS010000017.1, read on the forward strand.
ATCCGATCGATGCGGGGCCTTCGTCGTGTCTGCGGACCGACGTCGTCACATGGCCTTGAACGAACGCTCGAGGTTGTCGGCGATGACCTTCTGCGACGCGGCGGCGTACTCGTCGAGCTTCGCGTGCCCGGGGCCTGCCGAGTAGGAGATCATCCGGCGGCTCAGGGCGACGCGGAGCACCCGGTCGGTGAGGACGGGGTTGAGCGGCAGGACCGGGCCCTTCAGCTGCGTGCCGAAGGAGACCCCGCGTCGGACGCCCTCGCGACCGTCTCCGTTGCCGCCTCCGTGGACGACGGTCCCGAAGGGCTCCGCCTCCGCCCCGAGTTCGAGATGAGCGGCGTGGTCCTCGAAACCGAAAAGGGTGACCTCGTCGCCCTGGTAGTCAGTGCTCACCTGCAGGTAGTTCGTCCGTCGCGGAGCCCCGCGGCGGACCACTGCGTCGAAGAAGCCGACACCCTCGACCGTCGCCCCGTCGACGTCCTCGACGCCGCGGCTGAGGAGCTCGAGACCGCCCCCCACCGCCACGACCGGCACACCGGACGCCGCGAACGACTCGAGCGCCGGCGCGAGGCGGCGAGCATCGGCGGCGACGGCTCGCACGCCGGACAGGGGGCCGTGCCCCACGACGACCACGTCGGCCACGGTCGGCACGTCGTCGCCCACGCGGTACTCGAGCACGCGGCTGTCGACCCCGGCTCGCCGCGCGCGCACCGAGAGCGACGTCACGTTGCCCCGATCGCCGCTCACGCCGAGCTCTTCCGGGTAGAGGTGGACGATTCGGAGGACGTCGTCGCTCACGCGGTCTTCTCCAGGTCGGGGTGGCCGAGGATGCGACGGGCCAGCATCATCTGCTCGTAGTTCGTCACGAAGTGCTTGGTCTTGTCGCTCGGGGACGGAAGCGCTCGCATCAGACGGATGGCCTTCGAGATGTCTTCTTCGATCACGTGGACCGGGATGCCCTCGTGCTCGAGCCTCAAGGCCAACTGCCACGCCTTCGCGCCGGCGAGGACGTCGACGTGGTCGAGGTGCGAGAAGTCGATGTCGTAGATCCACGAGATGTCGGGCGTGCCCTCGTCGATGGCCAACATGACCTGCTCGACGCCCTGCGGGAGTGCGTCGAGGTTCATCTGGAGGCTCGCCGCGTTCTTGAACATGATGAACTCGGCTTCGTCGGCGCCGAGGGACATGCGCTCACCACGACCGTAGGCCGGCTTCATGCTCGCGAACGCCCGCCGGACGGCGGCCGGGTCGACCGGGTGCCCCAGGACGACCGAGGCCGTCTGGAGCGCCGCTGCCGCGTCGACCGCGTAGTGGAGACCACGGGCCGGCAGCCGGACGTCGATCGGAGTGCCCGAGACCGTGATGGTGGCACCTGTGCCCGTGAGCGCGGTCACCTCGGTCTCCGCGGTCAACGAGGAGTCGGCCTCACGGCTGAAGTCGTGCGCGTTCTGCAGGCCGTTGGGTGACGCGGAGACGACCTCGGAGGAAGCGCCGAACCGGGTCACCGTCTGGCGACCGACCGGCTGGTAGGGGCCGAGGTGCTGGTCGTCGCGGTTCGTGACGACCGCGACCGTCGCCTCGGCGGCGGTGTCGGTCATCATCGTGCCGACCCGCTCGGTCTCGAAGAACCGGTACAACTGGTCGACCTGCACGTTGAGCATGAGCACCGTGGAGGGGTGCAGGGACTTCGTCAACTCGACCGCGAAGGCCTCGTCGACCTCGATCACCCCGATGTCGTCACGGACGCGACCGAAGGGCGTCACCTCACGGAGAAAGGCCGACGCGATGCCCTGCGGGAGGTTGGCACCCGTGGGGTTCGTGAACACCTTCAATCCGTGGGCACGAAGCGTCTCGGTGAGCATCATCGTGGTCGTCGACTTGCCGTTCGACCCGAGCACGAACACGACGCCGCGATCGAACTGGGACGACACATGGGTGAGGAAGTCGGGCGCGAGCTTCAGGACCGTCTGCCCCGGGTACGCCGACCCGCCACCACGCAACCGGGCGACCGCCCGGACGAGACGGCCGGCCAGCACGGGGACCAGGTAACGCACGGGCCTACTCGAGGTAGTCGCGGAGCGACTGTGAACGCGACGGGTGGCGAAGTTTCGCCATCGTCTTGGACTCGATCTGGCGGATGCGCTCGCGCGTCACGCCGAACGTGTCACCGATCTGGTCGAGGGTCTTCGGCATGCCGTCACCGAGCCCGAAGCGCATGCGGATGACACCGGCCTCGCGCTCGGACAGGCTGTCGAGCAGCGATTCGAGCTGTTTCTGCAGCATCGTGAACCCGACGGCGTCGGCCGGCACGACGGCCTCGGTGTCCTCGATGAGGTCGCCGAACTCGCTGTCGCCGTCCTCACCCAGGGGCGTGTGGAGCGAGATGGGCTCGCGGCCGTACTTCTGGACCTCGACGACCTTCTCGGGCGTCATGTCGAGTTCACGCGAGAGCTCTTCGGGCGTGGGCTCGCGTCCCAGGTCTTGCAGCATCTGACGCTGGACACGGGCGAGCTTGTTGATGACCTCGACCATGTGCACCGGGATGCGGATGGTGCGAGCCTGGTCCGCCATGGCCCGCGTGATGGCCTGACGGATCCACCAGGTGGCGTAGGTGGAGAACTTGAAGCCCTTGGTGTAGTCGAACTTCTCGACGGCGCGGATCAAGCCGAGGTTTCCCTCTTGGATCAGGTCGAGGAACTGCATGCCACGGCCCGTGTAACGCTTGGCGAGGCTGACCACGAGTCGGAGGTTGGCACCGAGCAGGTGGCTCTTGGCCCGCTGACCGTCGCGCGACACCCAGCGCAGCTCACGCTCGAGCTCGCGGCTCAGGCCGGTGCTGTTCGCGAGCTTGTCGTCGGCGAAGAGACCCGCCTCGATCCGCATGGCGAGCTCGACCTCTTCGGCCGCGTTCAACAGGGCGACCTTGCCGATCTGCTTCAGGTAGTCCTTGACGGGGTCGGCCGTCGCACCCGTGATCGTCGTCGAGTAGACGGGCATCTCGTCGTCGTCGTCCTGCGAGATGACGAGCGCGCCGGTGGGGAGGATCTCGGGGACGGGCTTGGCGCCCTCGCCGTCCGCGTCGTCGGCGGCAGCCGGGTCGACCGCGGCCTCGGCGTCGACCTCGTCGTCGGCGGGTTCGGCTGCGGCGGCCTTCTTGGCCGCGGCGGTCTTGGCCGGAGCCTTCGTCGCCGCCTTCTTGGCGGGAGCCCTCTTGGCCGGCGCCTTCTTGGCGGGAGGAGCCGTAGTCTCGGCCTCGACGGCCGTGTCGTCGGTCACGGCCTCGTCGGGGGCCGTGGTCGCCTTGCTTCGTGTAGCCATGCGAACACCTTTCAGTTCTCGGTACGTTCCGGACCGGACGCGATCGTCGCGTTCACGTGCGCCGGTGGGGACGTCGACCGGCACTGGGCGTCGGCCGAATTCGGGCAGTACTAGGACCCATGTCAAGTCCTCGATCGAATGCGCGTCGACGACGTCGACGCGGTAACTCGATCGATGGACATGAACGGGTCCGTATCCCATTATTGCACGTCCGACCGGTGCCGAGCGACAAGGGCGACCTCAGGCGGTCGGTCCCCTCCGGGCCCGGGTGCGTGCGGCATGCCATCTCTTGTTGAGGGCAACCCAGAGCGGCGCCACCTCTATTCCTTCCTCCAGCCGCAGGCCCCGGCGGGTGCGCCGACGCTCGACGAGCAGAGCCACCACGCCACCGCCGATCACCACGTACTGCACGAGCAGCGCGATGCGGAACGACTCGAACGCGAAGAGGTCGCTCGGCTGGCCCGAGGCGATGCGGGCGGCATCGAGTCGATCGAGCACGACGCCGATGAGGAACATCATCACGAAGCTCGCCAGGAAGCCACCGACGTTGACCACCCCGTTGGCCACGCCGAGGCTGCGAAGCGGGTTGAAGGTCCGCGCGAAGTCGAAGCCGATCAGGGAACCGGGCCCGCCCACTCCGAGCACGACCACGAGCACGTAGGCGAGCCAGTGCGGGGGTGTCCCCGGCCACGCGAGCAGCGTCGTCCAGACCACGGCCAGCACCGTGACGATGCCGAGGACCAGGTTGGAGCGTCGCATCGGGTACCGGGCGACCAGCACCCCGAGGACCGGCCCCGCCACGACACCGGACAGCACGAGGAGGGAGAGCATGCCCGAGGCCTCGGCGGTCGTGAAGCCCAGACCGCCCACCAACAGGGGAACGCCCCACAGCAGGCTGAAGACCGTGCCCGACGACTGCGTCACGAAGTGCGACCAGAACCCCAGCCGGGTACCGGGACGCCGGACGCTCTGTCCGAGCTGTCGCCCCGCGTCGGCCCAACTGACGACCGTCTCGGAGCGGACGCGACCGGTCGGCGACTCCTTCACGACCAGGAGCACCACCACGGCGGCCACGACCGACAACGACGCCGCGCTGAGGAAGGCCGGGCCCCACCCCGCCCCGTGCAGGACGATCGACAGCGGCACGGCCGACAGCACCTGACCCAGTTGTCCGACGTTGCCGGTCCACTGCGACACCTGCGGCAGGATCGGACCACGGAACCACGAGGGCAGCAGACGGATCACCGAGATGAAGGTCATCGCGTCGCCGGCGCCGACGAGCACGCGGCCCACGACGGCCACGCCGATCGTCGGGGGCGAGAGCGCCACGACCAGCTGGCCCGCCGCCAGCAGGACGGCCCCTGCGACGATGAGCCTCTTGGGCCCCACCCGGTCGAGCAGGACGCCGACCGGGATCTGCAGCCCGGCGTAGACGACGAGTTGGACGACGGCCAGGGTCGACAGGGTGGAGGCCGAGACGCCGAAGAGCTGCTGGGCCTCGACGCCGGAGACGCCGAGCGACGACCGCTGCAGGACGGCGACGACGTACGCGAAGACGGCGGCGCCCCAGACGACCCAGGCGCGTGCGGAGTTCACCCCGTGACCCTAGCCGACCGGGCGCCGGCCGCCGGCCCGCGCCTCCTGCGTCCGCGGATCGGAACGGACCCGGGAGGTGCGGTGCCGGTCAGGCGCGGTCGTCGCCCTCGCCGTCGACCCGCCGGGTGGCGAGGAACTTCTCGAGTTCGGCCGCGAGTGCGTCGGCCGTGGGCACCTGGCCGTCCTGGTCGGTCAACGGCGACGGCAGCGGGTTTCCCTGCATGTAGGTGTCGTGACGTTCCTCGAGCGTGGCGACCAGGCGCGAGAGCTCGTGGTTGCCGGCGACCTGCTCGTCGACCTTGACCATGAAGTCACGACCCTCTTCGCGGAGGCGGTCGGTCGGGAAGATCAGACCCGTCGCGGCACTGATGCTCGACAGCGCCGCCACGGCGGCGTCGGGGAACTCGGTGTCGGCCAGGTAGTGCGGGACGAGCAGGACGAAGCCCGCCGTGGGGTGACCCGTCTCGCCGAGCCGGTGTTCGACGAGGTGCAGAGCGTTGGCGGGGGCCTGGGTCACGGGCTTCCAGACGGACATCGCCTCGACCAGGTCGGACCGGTTGCCGCTGACCGTCACGCCGATGGGACGGGTGTGGGGCACGGGCATCGGGATCGAGTGCACCCAGGTCGTGGTCGAGACGCGGTAGCGCTCGACGAGCTGCACGACGGCCGCGGTGAAGCGCTGCCACTGGAAGTCGGGTTCGAAGCCCGCCAGGAGGAGGAACCGCTGACCGAGGTCGTCGTGGACGAGGTAGAGGGAGAGGGTCGACGGCTCGATCTCGGAGATGTGGTCCTGGTCGAACGTGAAGGTCGGGCGACGGGCCCGGTAGTCGAGGAGCTCGTCGGCGTCGAACGTCGCCACGAGGGTGTGGTCGAGGGTGTCGAGGACGTACTCCGCGAGCTGGCTCACCGCCGAGCCCGCGTCGGCGAACCCGGTGAGTCCGGCGACGAGCGGGAGGCCCTCGGGCACGCCGTCGGCGTCGGGGGTGAAGTCGTAGAGAGCTGCGGGGTCGTGCATGGTCTCCATGCTAGGCACCGGTCGTCGCCAGGAGGGCCCGCGACCACGTGCCGAGAGCGAACACCACGGTGGATACGATGGATGGATGACCGTCGCCACCCTCTCCGTCCTGCCGTCCGATCCGATCACCGCCGAGGCCGACGTCCTCGTCGTCGGAGTGGTGAAGGGGGCCGACGGTCCCGAGCCGACCCTCGAGGTCCCGGGGCTCGCCGAGTCCTTCGCCGCCCTCGGTGTGACGGGCGCGCGGGACGAACTCGTCAAGGTCCCCGCGTCCGGCGTCGCGGCCACCATCGTGGCGCTGGTCGGCCTGGGCGACGCCGTCACGGCCGAGAGCCTGCGCTACGCCGCCGGCTCGGCCGTCCGTCAGCTCACGGCCGTCGACCGGGTCGTCCTGGCCCTGCCCGTGGGCGACGCCGCCGACGCACTGGCCGCCCTCGAGGGCGCCGCGATCGCCTCGTACGAGTTCGACGCGTTCCGGCACTCCTCTGCGTCCGACACCCGTCGACACGCTCGCGACATCGCCCTCGCGACGGCCACGGAGGTCCAGGAGTCCGTCCTCGACCGTGCCGCCGTGGTGGCCGAGGCGGTGCACACCGTCCGTGACCTCGCCACGACTCCCCCGCAGCAGATGTACCCCCAGGCACTCGCCGACTTCGCCGTCGCGCACGCGTCGGACGACGCCCTCTCGGTGACCGTGCTCGACGAGGACGGCCTCCGTGACGGCGGGTACGGGGGCATCCTCGGCGTCGGCCAGGGCTCGAGCCGCGGTCCCCGACTCGTCAAGGTCGAGTACTCCCCCGCCGGAGCCGCCAAGCACCTCGCCCTGGTCGGCAAGGGCATCACGTACGACACGGGCGGGTTGTCCCTCAAGCCCGCCGGGAGCATGCTCGGCATGAAGGACGACATGACGGGGGCCGCCACGGTCCTCGCCGTGACGGTGGCCGTGGCCAAGCTGCGGCTCCCCGTGCGGCTGACCGCCTGGCTCTGCATCGCCGAGAACATGCCGAGCGGCACGGCGATCCGACCCGACGACGTCCTCACCATCAAGGGCGGCACGACCGTCGAGGTGACGAACACCGACGCCGAGGGCCGCCTGGTCATGGCGGACGGGTTGGTCGCGGCGAGCGACGAGCAGCCCGACGCCATCGTCGACGTGGCCACCCTCACGGGTGCCCAGGTCGTCGCCCTGGGCATGCGCTACGTCGGCGTCATGGGCAACGACGACCTCGCGTCCGAGATCGTGTCGCTCGCCGACACGGCCGGCGAGACCTTCTGGCGCATGCCGCTGGCCCCCGAACTCCGCGCGCGCCTGAACTCCGACGTGGCCGACCTCGTGAACGCGACCCCGGGCAACACGGCCGCAGGCATGCTGCTCGCCGGCGTCTTCCTCAACGAGTTCGTCGGCTCGCGGGAGGGCACGACGACGCCGATCCCCTGGGCCCACCTCGACATCGCCGGTCCGTCAAACAACAAGGGCGGCGGCTACGGCTACACGGCCAAGGGCTCGACGGGCGTGACCGTCCGTACCCTGATCGAGCTGGCCGACAAGTTTTCTGCTGCGTAGTAGGGTCGAGGGGGCGGGAGAAACCCGCTGAGATCGGTCCCCCGAGAGCATCCTCCGACGCGCGTCACGACGACGCCGCCGAACGGTGCGGTCGGTTCGGGGACGGGCGTCGTCGCCACCGCGACGGCCCCGCCTCGGCGTCGGGGCACCGCGGACGCACGAGGGAGTTGCTGGGTGTCGGAACAGAATTTTGACCTGGTGGTGCTCGGTGGCGGGAGCGGCGGATACGCCGCAGCGCTGCGAGCGAGCGAGTTGGGCCTGAGCGTCGCACTCGTCGAGAAGGACAAGGTCGGGGGCACGTGCCTCCACCGAGGCTGCATCCCCACCAAGGCGCTGTTGCACTCGGCCGAGGTGGCCGACGTGTCGCGCGAATCCGCCAAGTACGGCGTCAACACCGATTTCCACGGCATCGACATCGCCGCCGTGACCTCGTACCGCGAGGGCATCGTCGCCAGCAAGTACAAGGGTCTCCAGGGGCTCGTCAAGGCCCGTGGCATCACGACCGTCGAGGGCGAGGGCAAGCTCACGTCGCCCTCGACCGTCCAGGTCGGCGAGACCACGCTCAAGGCCAAGAACGTCGTGCTCGCGACGGGTTCGTACTCGCGGAGCCTCCCCGGTCTCGAGATCGGCGGCAAGGTCATCACCAGCGAGCACGCCCTCGCGCTCGACCACGTGCCGAACAAGGTCGTCATCCTCGGCGGCGGCGTCATCGGCGTCGAGTTCGCCAGCGTCTGGAAGAGCTTCGGCGTCGACGTGACCATCGTCGAGGCCCTGCCGCACCTCGTCCCCAACGAGGAGGAGTCGATCTCGAAGCAGTTCGAGCGCGCGTTCCGCAAGCGCGGCATCGCCTTCTCGCTGGGCGTCCGGTTCCAGGGAGTCGAGCAGAACGACGACGGCGTCGTCGTCACCCTCGAGGACGGCAAGACGTTCGACGCCGACCTCATGCTCGTCGCCGTCGGCCGTGGCCCGTCGACCGCCGGTCTCGGCTACGAAGAGGTCGGCATCACGATGGACCGCGGTTTCGTCCTGACGAACGAACGTCTCGCGACGAACGTGCCCGGCGTCTATGCCCTGGGCGACATCGTGCCCGGCCTGCAGCTCGCGCACCGCAGCTTCCAGCACGGCATCTTCGTCGCGGAAGAGATCGCCGGCCTCAAGCCGCAGGTGATCTCCGACGTGAACATCCCCAAGGTCACCTACTCCGACCCCGAGGTCGCATCCGTCGGCCTGACCGAGGTCAAGGCCGCCGACCAGTACGGCGCCGACAAGGTCACCAGCTACGACTACAACCTCGCGGGCAACGGCAAGAGCCACATCATCGGGACGAGCGGCTCGGTCAAGGTGGTCCGCGTCGTCGACGGTCCCGTCGTGGGCGTGCACATGATCGGCGCACGTGTCGGCGAACTGATCGGTGAGGCACAGCTCGCCGTCAACTGGGAGGCCTACCCGGAGGACGTCGCTCCCCTGATCCACGCGCACCCCACGCAGAACGAAGCCCTCGGCGAAGCCATGCTGGCCCTCGCGGGCAAGCCGCTTCACGCGATGTAGATCCCTGGCACCATCGCTCCTGCTCAGCAGGGGCCCGCACCACCACCACAGCAACCACAGACACACATGTCGTCAAAGGAGCCCCACAGATGAGCGAATCCGTCAACCTCCCGGCACTCGGAGAGAGTGTCACCGAGGGTACGGTCACCCGCTGGTTGAAGAACGTCGGTGACCGCGTCGAGGTCGACGAGCCGCTGCTCGAGGTCTCGACCGACAAGGTCGACACCGAGATCCCTTCGCCCGTCGCCGGCGTGATCGAGGAGATCCTCGTCGCCGAGGACGAGACCGTCGAGGTGGGCACGGCCCTCGTCCGCATCGGAGACGGCAGCGCCTCCGAGTCGCCGGCGGACGAACCGGAAGCCGCCGCAGAGCCGGAACAGGCACCCTCGGCACCCGCCGAGCCGGAGGCCGAGGAACCCGAGCTCCCGTCGTCCGCGGCCCCTGCCCCGGGCGAGGACTCCGCCGCCAGCGCGCCCGAGCCCGCCCCCGCGGTGGACCCCGCGCCCGCCG
>NZ_JACYNS010000018.1:0-38460 GCF_014839405.1 Frigoribacterium sp. CFBP 13605
GCCGCTGACGGCCTGGTGACGCGGTGCACCCGGGCCCGGTCGTGACCGGGCCGACGCGCGGCGGCGGGCTGCGACGCGGCTGGCACCGCGCCTCCTCGTCCTTCGACGTGCGCGACGCGACGGCGCGGACGATCGCGTCCGGTCCGGCGATCGTCCAGATCGTGCTCGCCGTGGCGGGGGCCTACGCCATCACGCACTACGGACTCGGGCACGCGATCCCCCTGCTGGCCGTGACCGTCACGATCTCGTCACTCGGCCTGGCCCGTGACGCCCGTCCGCGTCGGGTGCTCGAGAACGCGGTCGGCGTGCTCATCGGCATCGCGCTCAGCGAGGTGCTGCTCATGGTGGTGGGCAAGGGGCTGTGGCAGATCGCCCTGGTGCTGTTCGTGACGCTCCTCGTCGCCCGGTTCTTCTCGTCGAGTAGCGCCTTCGCCGCGGCCGCCGCGACCCAGTCGATGCTCGTCATGCTGCTGCCCGACCCCGACGGCGGGGCGTTCGTCCGCAGCATCGACGGCGCGGTCGGGGGAGCGGTGGCGTTGCTCGTCACGGCGATCGTGCCGCGCGACCCGGTCGGCCTGGCCCGCCACGACGCCCGGCGCCTGTTCGACGAGCTCGACCGGGCCTTCGCGGCGCTCGTCGGCGCCCTCCGCACCGACGACGCCCCGCGGGCCGACGACGCCCTCGAGCGGTTGCGGTCGACCCAGCCGGTGCTCGACGACTGGTCGTCCACCCTCGAGTCCGCCGAGTCGATCGCGCGGCTGTCACCGTTCCTCCGCTCCCGGTTGCCCGACCTGCGGCAGCAGGCGACGGTCCGGCGCTACGTCGACCTCGCCGTGCGCAACCTGCGCGTGGTGGCGCGACGGCTCGACACGCAGCTCGGCGACGGCGTCGACCGGTCGGCGCTGGCCGACCTCCTCGAGTCGACCTCGCGCGCGGTCGCCGTGCTGGGCCGGTCGGTGCACGACGTCGAGCAGCGGCCCGTCGCCCGTGAGGCCCTGTCGGCCGTCGCCCGTCGACTCGATCCCACGGTCGTGCTGCCCGGGGCACCCGTGACCGAGGCGATGGTCGTGCTGATGCTGCGCCCGCTGCTCGTCGACCTGCTCATGGCCACCGGCCTGGACCACGACGAGGCCCGAGGCCGACTCGCCCACGTCTGAGGTGACCTGCCCCAACTCGACCCGACCCGACCCGACCGGGCTCGCCCCGGCTCAGTCGCGAGGCGTGACGGCGGCCCAGGGCAGCGAGAGCTCGCCGAGCCGCCAGCGGGACCGCCCGCCGAGCACCGGCCAGCCCATGTCGCGGAGCCCCTGCACCGTCGCGAGCCACCGTTGGACCGGCCCGTAGACCGAGAGCGGGGCCGCCACCGCCCACTGCCGGTCGAGGTCGACGAGCAGGTCGTGCACGCGCTCACCCGGCACGTTGCGGTGGATCAGGGCCTTGGGCAGCCGTTCGGCCACGATCGAGGGCAGCTCGAGCCCGGCCAGGCGCAGCGAGATCGTGAACGTCGTGGGCCCCTCGGGGGTCACGTCGATCCAGCTCGCGACCCGCCCCACCTCGTTGCAGGTGCCCTCGACGAGGACGCCTCCGGGCTGCAGCCGGCCGGTCATCAACGCCCAGGCGTCGGCGACCTGCGACTCGTCGTACTGCCGCAGCACGTTGAACGCCCGGATCACCGCCGGCCGCCGGTCGCCGTCGAGCGGCACCTCGAAACCGCCCCGCCGGAAGCTCACACCCGGCCGCGCCGACAGGCTCGCCAGCCGGACGCGCTCGGGCTCGATCTCGATGCCCACGACCTCGACGTCGTCTCGCACCTTCAGGAGGCGCTGGTGCAGTTCGAGAGGAGTCGTCGCGCTCGCCCCGTACCCCAGGTCGACGACGAGCGGGTCGTCCGCCCGCCGGAACGACGGGTGCGCGGCGATCCAGCGATCGACGCGGCGCAGGCGGTTGGTGCCGGTCGTCCCTCGCGTGACGGAACCGATGGGCATGAGCCAAGTCTGCCATCGGGCCGTCGCGATACGCTGGCGGCATGACTTCGACCCTCATCCTCCTGCGTCACGGCAACAGCGAATGGAACGCGAAGAACCTCTTCACCGGATGGGTCGACGTGCGGCTCACCGAGCAGGGCCGCGCCGAGGCCAAGCGGGCCGGCGAGCTGCTGCGCGAGGCCGACCTGCTGCCCGACATCCTCTACACGTCGCGCCTGACCCGGGCGATCCAGACCGCCGACATCGCGCTCGACGAGGCCGACCGGCTCTGGATCGACGTCAAGCGGTCGTGGCGACTCAACGAACGCCACTACGGCGCCCTGCAGGGCAAAGACAAGGCCCAGACGCTCGAGCAGTACGGGCCCGAGCAGTTCCAGACCTGGCGTCGCTCGTTCGACGTGCCGCCGCCCCCGCTCGACGACGACAGCGAGTTCTCGCAGGCGCACGACAAGCGCTATGCCGAACTCGGCATCGACGCGCCGCGCACCGAATCCCTCGCCCTCGTCATCGAGCGCATGCTGCCCTACTGGCACAGCGACATCACCGAGAGCCTGGCCGCCGGTGACGTCACCCTCGTCGTCGCACACGGCAACTCGCTGCGCGCGCTGGTGAAGCACCTCGACGGCATCGGCGACGACGAGATCGCCGAGCTGAACATCCCCACGGGCATCCCGCTCGTCTACGAGCTCGACGATGACTTCGTGCCCACCGGCCCGGCCCGCTACCTCGACCCCGAGGCCGCCGCCGCCGGTGCCGCCGCCGTCGCGAACCAGGGCAAGAAGTAGCGCTTCCCGACGTTCCCGCGCCCCGCGCCCCGTTCTCGGGGCGTGGGGCGCTTCGGCGTCCGGCACCCCCGGCACCCCAGGGTTCGGGGCGGTCGTCAGACGAACCGCTCGCTGATCTGCACCACCAGGTCGTCCATGTCGACGGGTGCGCTCGTGTCGACGCGGATCACGGGCCAGTCGCCGAGTGGCTCGGCCGCGGCGGCCCACGTCGGCCACGAGGCCCGGGTCGATTCGACCGTGCCGTGGGCCGGGTGCCGACCGCCGGCCGCGAGCCGGTCGACCACGCGCTGCAGCGCCGTGTCGGGGTCGACGTCGCACCACACCTCGACCGTGCGGGGCGACCCGGCACGCTCGACGCCGGCCCGGGCGAACTCGAGGTCGCGCTCCCGGTGCCAGAAGGCGTCGACGACGACGCCCGCCTCGACCTCGCCCGCCATCGCCCAGACGGTGTCCATCGCGATGCCACCGAGGGCCTCGGGGGCGATCATCGGCCCGGCCAGGTCGACCAGCGCCTCCTTGACGGGGTCCTTCGCGAGCAGCGGGCACCCGAGCACCCCGGCGAGCGTGGCCGAGAGGGTGGTCTTGCCCGATCCGGGCAGACCGTTGACGAGGATCGCGACTGAAGCCATACCCCCATCCTCGCGGACGACGCAGGCCCCGAGAGAACGCAGGAGGCGCGGTGCCCGTCGAACGGTCACCGCGCCTCCTGTGGTCCGAGGGTCGATCAGACCTCGGGCGCGACCCAGTCGCCGGTCGCGAGGTACTGGACCTTCTTGGCGATCGAGACGGCGTGGTCGGCGAAGCGCTCGTGGTAGCGCGACGCGAGGGTGGAGTCGACCGTGTCGACGGCCGCGCCCTTCCAGGTCTCGCCGAGCACCTTGTCGAAGACGCTGAGGTGCAGCTCGTCGATGCGGTCGTCGTCGTTGCGGATCTCTTCCGCCAGGCGGACGTCCTCGGTCGTGAGCAGCTCGGTGAGCTTGTTCGCGATGGCGACGTCGAGCTCGCCGAGCTCTTTGAACGTCGGACGCAGCGACTTGGGCACGACCTTCTCGGGGAACCGGTAGCGGGCGAGCTGGGCGATGTGCTCGGCCATGTCGCCCATGCGCTCGAGCGAGGCGCTGATGCGCAGCGCGCTGACCACGATGCGCAGGTCGCGGGCGACCGGGTTCTGGCGGGCCAGGATGTCGATGGCCAGCTCGTCGAGGGCGATGGCGCGCTCGTCGATCTTGTCGTCGTCGGCGATGACCTGCTCGGCCAACGAGACGTTCGACTCGTTGAAGGCCGTGGTCGCGTTCGCGATCGAGACGGCGACGAGGCCGGCGATCTCGACGAGACGCTCCTGCACCTCCAGGAGTTCCTGCTGGAATACCTCGCGCATGTCGTGTTCGACCCTCTCGTCGTGGGGGCTCGGTGGCCCTGGGAGCACGGTGGCTGTGAGCGACGTGCGGGTCGCACGGTCGGCTCGTGACGTGGGGCAGAGTCGCCCGCACAGTCCCGACGATGGTCTCCGGTGAAGGTTAACGACCGGTGATCACCGCCTGAACTCTGACCAAAGTACAGCGGATGGGACGACCTCCCGTTCATCCGCCCGCCGGGGGGTCACTACTGTGAACGACATGGAATCCGCCTGGCTGGTGCCGTTGTCGCTGGCCTTCGGGGTCGTCGTGGGCGCCGCGATCGTGGTGGTCGTCGTCTCGGCCCACCGACGAGCCGTTCGCGCCGCGGCACTCGTCGACGTCGCCCTGCCCGACGGCATCGACGCCGTGCTCGACGCACTCGAGTCGGCGGGCCTCGTGGTCGACCCGTCGGGCAACGTGCTCAAGGCCTCGGCGGCGGCACGTCAGCTCGGCCTGGTCTCGGCCCAACAGCACCTCGTGCACCCCGAGGTCGAGACGATCGTGGACGCGGTGCGTCGGCACGGCGACCCGGTGGTCGAAGAGCTCACCCTGCCGCGCCTGCCCGGCAGCGAGGCCACCATCGCCGTGCACGTGCGGGCTGCCGCACTCGGTGGACGATTCGTGCTGGTGCTCGCCGAGGACCGCACCGAGGGGCGTCGGCTCGACGACATGCGCCGTGACTTCGTCGCGAACATCAGCCACGAGCTCAAGACGCCGATCGGTGCCGTCGGCCTGCTCGCCGAGGCGCTCGAGTCCGCGTCGTCCGACCCCGAGCAGGTGCGCCACTTCGCCGCCCGGCTGACCCGAGAGGCCGGCCGCCTCGGCCGCCTCACGCAGGACATCATCGAGTTGTCGCGTCTGCAGGCGACCGACGCCCTCGAGACCAGCGAGTCCATCGACGTGCGCCACGTGGTCGACACCGCCGTCGACCGCAACCGCGTGGGTGCCGAGGCGAGGGGCATCGACCTCGTCGTCCGGGGTGGCAAGCACGCGCACGTGATCGGCGACCAGGCGATGCTCGTCACTGCCGTCGACAACCTGGTCGCCAACGCGATCAACTACTCGCCGGACGGTTCGCGGGTCGGCATCGGCGCCACCCTCGACCAGGCCGGCGTGGTCGAGATCTCGGTGACGGACCAGGGCTACGGCATCCCCGACGACGAGCTCGACCGGGTGTTCGAGCGGTTCTACCGGGTCGATCCGGCCCGCTCGAGACGGACCGGCGGCACGGGACTCGGACTCGCCATCGTGAAGCACGTGGTGCAGAACCACGGCGGCGACGTGCGCGTCTGGTCGCAGGTCGGCAAGGGGTCGACCTTCACCCTGCGCCTGCCGGCGGCGGACGTCGACCCCGTCACCCGATCGATCCCGACCACGGCCGCCTCGGCACCCGAGCACCAGGAGACACGATGACCATGGAGACCCGATGACCCACATCTTGATCGTCGAGGACGAAGAGTCCCTCAGCGAGCCGCTCGCCTACATCCTGCAGCGCGAGGGCTACCAGGTGAGCGTGGCCGAGGACGGCCCGGCCGCCGTCGCGGCGTTCGACAAGACCGGTGCCGACCTCGTGCTGCTCGACCTCATGCTCCCGGGCATCCCGGGCACCGAGGTCTGCCGCGTGATCCGCACCAGGTCCCAGGTGCCGATCGTCATGCTCACCGCCAAGGACAGCGAGGTGGACATCGTGGTCGGCCTCGAGCTGGGTGCCGACGACTACGTCACGAAGCCGTACTCGACCCGGGAGCTGCTCGCCCGCATCCGGGCCGTGCTGCGCCGCCGCGTCGACCCCGATGACCTGTCCGACTCGATGCTCGAGGCAGGCGACATCCGAATGGACGTCGAGCGTCACGTGGTGACGGTCCGCGGGGACGACGTCGCCATGCCCCTCAAGGAGTTCGAGCTTCTCGAACTGCTCATGCGCAACGCCGGTCGCGTGCTCACCCGCGGTCAGCTGATCGACCGGGTCTGGGGTTCGGACTACTTCGGCGACACCAAGACGCTCGACGTGCACATCAAGCGCATCCGCTCGAAGATCGAGGCCGTGCCGTCCGAGCCGAAGGCGCTCGTGACGGTGCGCGGTCTCGGCTACCGCATCGAGGCCTGATCCCGAGGGCGGGCCGTCGGCCCGTCCCCACCGCGCCGACGGCCCCGAGGAGGCGCGGTGTAGGGAGTACGCGAGAGGCCCGGCACCGCACTCGGCGGGCCGGGCCTCTCGGCTGACGTGGGGGAGACGCTACGGCGTCGGCGACGAGGAGGGTGCTTGCTGCGTCGCCTCGGGCAACGGCGTCGACGACGGCGTGGCCTCGCCGGAGGGCGTGGGCGAGGGCAGCAAGGTGGCGTACTCGCCCAGCGCGCCCGTGAGGACGGGCACGACGAACGACTTGCCGGTCTCGGTGCCGTACTGGACGAAGATCGTCACGAGGGCACCCGGGTCCGAGTCGAGGGACTCCATGAGGAACTGGTCCTGACCGGGCTCGGTGCCCAGCGAGACCTGCGACGAGCCGTCGACGTCGACGGTCTGGGTCTTCTTGCCGTCGGTCGTGGGGTACTCGAACGAGACCTCGGCGGCCTCGTCGCTCGTGTTGAGCACGACCATGCTGAGGCTGGCGGTGCCGCCGTCGCCCTCGCTCGCGGTGAGGGCGATCGCGTTGCGCACCTGGATGTCGCCCACGTTGACGCTCGTGCCGTCGCTCGCGTCGTACTGCTTGGTGGTGGCCTGGGGGCTGATGAAGTTGCAGCCGGCGGCGGTCAGGACGACCACGGCACCGACGGCGGCGGCCGAGACGAGCCGCGTCGTCAAGCCACGCGACTTCAGGGTTGGGGCTCGCACAGGTGTCCTCCAGGATCAGCGTCACGACAAACGTACGTCGTCTAGCTTATCCGCGCCCGCAGGGGTCGGTTCCTTAGGGCAGCCTTACCAACGACGGCTTATGGTATCCTGGGTGTCGCAGAATGGAGCCTGATTCATGCAGTTCGAGGTCGGCGAGACCGTTGTATACCCGCATCACGGGGCAGCGACAATCTCAGAAGTCAAGAAGCGGATCATCAAGGGCGAAGAGAAGCTGTACCTCAAGCTTCGCGTCACCCAGGGTGATCTGACCATCGAAGTACCCGCAGACAACGTCGACCTGGTCGGCGTGCGAGACGTCATCGGCAAAGAAGGGCTGGACCGCGTCTTCGACGTGCTCCGCGCCCCCTTCACCGAAGAGCCGACCAACTGGTCGCGCCGCTACAAGGCGAACCTCGAGAAGCTCGCCAGCGGTGACGTCATCAAGGTGTCCGAGGTCGTCCGCGACCTCTGGCGTCGCGATCAGGACCGTGGCCTCTCGGCCGGCGAGAAGCGCATGCTCGCCAAGGCTCGTCAGATCCTGATCAGCGAGCTCGCGCTCGCCGAGAAGACCGACGAAGAGAAGGCGTCGAGCGTCCTCGACGAGGTCCTTGCGTCCTAGCACTCCCGACGACCGCTCGGTCGACGACGGTGGGGTCCACACCCCGTCCGCCGCCGGTCGGGCGGTCGTCGTCGTTGCGGCCGGAAGCGGCACGCGCCTCGCCCTCGGCAAGCCGAAGGCCTTCGTCGAGGTGGCCGGGCGCAGCATCCTCGAGCGCTCGCTCGACGCCGTCTTCGCCTCGGCCGTGCCGACGCAGGTCGTCGTCGTCGTGCCCGAGGCGCTCGTCGACGAGTCCCGCACCCTCGTCGACGCCCTCGCCGGCCCGGCCCGTGGCTACGCCTCCGTCGTCGTCGGCGGTGCCACCCGCCAGCAATCGGTCGCCGCCGGCCTGACGGCCCTGGGGCCCGACGTCGAGACCGTGCTCGTCCACGACTGCGCCCGGCCGTTCACGCCCACCGCCCAGTTCGACCTGGTCGCGACGACCGTCGAGGCGAGCGGTGACGGCGTCGTCCCGGGGCTGCCGGTCACCGACACGATCAAACGCGTCGACGCTGACGCCGCCTTCGTCGTCGACACCGTCGACCGCAGCGAACTCGTCGCCATGCAGACGCCGCAGGGGTTCCCGCGCGCCGCCCTCGACCACGCCTACGCGACGGCGTCCGTCGAGCACACCGACGACGCGGCGCTCTTCGCCGCCGCCGGTCACCGCGTCCGCGTCGTGGCGGGCGACCCCGTGGCCTTCAAGATCACCACCCCGTGGGACCTGCGCCGGGCCGAGACGATCGTCGCCGAGAGCGAGGCGACCCGGCCGGGTCCCGAGGCGAGCGGTGGACCGGCCCCGCGCCTCCTGACCGGGGTCGGCACCGACGTCCACGCGTTCGACGCGGCCCAGCCGATGCACCTCGGGCTGCTGCACTTCCCGGGCGAGGCGGGCCTCGCGGGCCACAGCGACGGCGACGCGGTCGCCCACGCGATCGTCGACGCCCTGCTCTCGGCCGCGGGCCTCGGCGACATCGGGTCGAGCTTCGGCACCGACGACCCCCGGTTCGCCGGGGCGTCCGGCGACGTCTTCCTCACGGCGACCCTCGAGCTGCTCGCGGCGGTGGGGGCCGCTCCGGTCAACGTCGCCGTCCAGGTCGTCGGCAACCGGCCCCGGCTGTCCTCCCGCCGCGTCGAGATGCAGGCGGGGCTGACGCGCGTGGTCGGCGCCCCCGTGAGCGTGTCGGCCACGACGACCGACGGGCTCGGCTTCACCGGTCGGGGCGAGGGCGTGGCCGTGATCGCGACGGCACTCGTCACGCGCGACGGGTCGTCCACGGGCCACGGGGCGTCCCCGGGCGACGCGACCGAAGCCGCGTCAAATAGGCTGATCACGTGACCATCAGGCTCTACGACTCCCGTCAGCAGACGCTCGTCGACTTCGTCCCGCTCGTGCCCGGCCAGGTCGGGCTGTACGTCTGCGGACCCACCGTCCAGTCGTCGCCCCACATCGGGCACCTGCGCTCGGCCCTGGTCTACGACCTCTGGCGTCGGTGGTTCACCTACCGTGGCCTCGACGTCACCCTCGTGCGCAACGTCACCGACATCGACGACAAGATCCTCGCGCTGGCCGCCGACACGACCGAAGAATGGTGGGCGCGCGCCTACCGCTACGAACTCGAGTTCACCGCCGGCTACCAGGCGCTCGGCATCCTGCCGCCGACCTACGAGCCCCGGGCGACCGCCAGCGTCAGCGAGATGCAGCAGATCATCACGACGCTGCTCGAGAAGGGGCACGCCTACGTCGCCCCAGACGGCTCGGGCGACGTCTACTTCGACACCGCCGCCTGGCCGACGTACGGTGCCCTGACCAACCAGTCGATCGACGACATGGCACCCGCGGCCGACGCCGACCCGCGGGGCAAGCGCGACTCCCGCGACTTCGCCCTCTGGAAGGGCCACAAGGCCGACGAGCCCGAGTCCGCCTCGTGGGCCTCGCCCTGGGGTGACGGGCGACCCGGCTGGCACATCGAGTGCTCGGCGATGTCGGCCCGCTACCTCGGCGAGGCGTTCGACATCCACGGCGGCGGGCTCGACCTGCGGTTCCCGCACCACGAGAACGAGCTGGCGCAGTCGACCGCGGCCGGCATGGGCTTCGCCTCGTACTGGATGCACAACGGCCTCGTCGCCGTCGAGGGCCAGAAGATGTCGAAGTCCCTCGGCAACTCCATCTTCGCCGCCGACTTCCTGGCGCAGGCCCGTCCCGTCGTCGTCCGCTACTTCTTCAGCGCCGCGCACTACCGGTCGACCATCGACTACCACGAGGGCGCGCTGCTCGAGGCCGAGGCAGCCCTCGACCGCGTCGAGACGTTCCTCGAGCGGGCTCAGCGTCGCCTCGCCGACACGCGCTTCGCCGGGGTCGGTGCCCGGGTCGTGCCCGACGAGTTCGGCGAGGCGATGGACGACGACCTCAACGTCCCCCAGGCCGTGGCCGTGCTGCACGACACGGTGCGCGCCGGCAACGTGGCCCTCGACGACGGCGACCTCGACACCGCCGCGCGCTCCTGGCAGCACGTGGCCGCCATGGTGGCCGTGCTCGGCATCGACCCGACGGCGCCCGAGTGGCGCGCCGGTGACGAGGTCGACGCGCACCGCGCGCTCGGCACGCTCGTCGACGTACTCTTGGCCGAACGCCAGCAAGCCCGGGCCGATCGCGACTTCTCGCGGGCCGACGAGATCAGAGGCGTCCTGACGGGCGCCGGCATCACCATCGAAGACACCCCCAGCGGGTCGCATTGGAGCCTCGAACAGTGAAGAACACCAGCGGAGCACGCAAGGGCCGTCCCGGCAGCAGTGCCGTGCGTCAGGGCAGCAAGGGCAAGCAGGTCGGCAGCGGCGGCCAGGGGCGCCAGGCGCTCGAGGGCAAGAAGCCCACCCCCGCGGCGGAGGACCGCCCGTACCACCCCGCGGGCAAGGCCAAGGCGGCGCGCGAGCGACTCGAGGCGGCTCGTGGTCGTGGCGGAGCCGGCCCCCGTGCCGGGTCGCCGATCGCCGGTCGCGGCGGACCGGACGCCCCCCGTCGCCGCCCCAAGTCGGCCGACGACCACGAGATGGTGACCGGTCGCAACTCCGTCGTCGAGGCCCTGCGGACGCGCATCCCCGCCACGACGCTCTACATCGCCGCCCGCATCGAGATGGACGAGCGCACGAAAGAGATCCTGCAGCTCGCCACCCGCCGCGGCCTGCCGATCCTCGAGGTCATGCGCCCCGAGCTCGACCGCATCACCGGGCACGACTCCGTGCACCAGGGCGTCGCGATCAAGGTGCCGCCGTACGAGTACGCGCACCCCGTCGACATGCTCGAGGCCGCGGTCAAGCGCCAGCAGAAGCCGCTCTTCGTCGCGCTCGACGGCATCACCGACCCGCGCAACCTCGGAGCGATCATCCGCTCGGTGGCCGCGTTCGGCGGGCAGGGCGTCATCGTCCCGCAGCGTCGTTCGGTCGGCCTGACGGCGTCGGCCTGGAAGACCTCGGCCGGTGCGGCCGCGCGCATCCCCGTCGCGATGGCGTCGAACCTGACCCAGACCCTCAAGTCGTTCAAAGAGCAGGGCGTGTTCGTCGTGGGCCTGGACGGTGACGGCGACGTCATGCTGCCGGGGCTGGAGCTCGCCGACCGCCCGATCGTGGTCGTCGTCGGCAGCGAGGGCAAGGGCCTGTCGCGCATCGTCGCCGAGACCTGCGACGCGATCGTGTCGGTGCCGATCACGGGTGCCGTCGAATCGTTGAACGCCGGCATCGCGGCGTCGGTCACGTTGTACGAGATCTCGAAGCTCCGCGCCGAGCGCAAGAAGAAGTAGCGAGGGCGCCCGCGAGACGCGGGGCCTCGAGGAGGCGCGGGTCGGCTGGTCGCCGGCCCGCGCCTCCTGCGTTCTCAGACCTTGCTGCGCCAGTCCTCGTCGGCGTCGGCCTCGTCGGCCTCGAGCTGGGCGGCCTCGGGCAGCGTGAGGGACTCGGTCGCGGGCTCGATCACCATCTGCTCGTCGCGACGGTGGCGCAGCACGTCGTTGATGTACGAGGTGAGGGCCTCGGCGATCGGCACGTCACGGTTCTCGGCCTGCGACTGGTACCAGCGGTGCTCGAGCAGCTGGTGGAAGACCTCGGCGGGTTCGAGCCGTCCGCGCAGGTCGCGGGGGATCGAGCGCACGACGGGCTCGAAGACGCGCGAGGCCCACTCGTGGGCGATCATCTCTTCGTCAGAGTCCGACTGGTCGGTGCGCATGCGGTACGCGTCGAGGTCGTTCAACAGGCGACGGGCCTGGTTCTCTTCGACGTCGAGGCCGGTGAGTCGGAGCAGGCGGCGAGAGTGGTGCCCGGCATCGACGACCTTGGGCTGGATCTTGACCTGGCTGCCGCCCTCGGCCGTCTTGATCGCCAGTTCTTCGATGTCGAAGCCGAGGTCGTTCAGGCGCTCGACGCGGTCGTTGATGCGCCAGCGCTCCGAGCTGTCGAAGGTCTCGGCCCCGGTCAGTTCGGTCCAGAGGCTGCGGTACGCGGCGACGATGCCGTTGCTCACGTCGACCGGGTCGAGGTTGTCGTCGAGGCGACCCCCGGCCTCGAGGTCGAGCAGTTCGCCGGCGATGTTGACGCGGGCGACCTCGAGGTCGTTCTCGCGCTGCCCGTTCGAGAGTCCGCCCGGGTAGAGCTTGCCCGTCTCGGCGTCGACGAGGTACGCCGCGAACGCACCGGCGTCCCGGCGGAAGAGCGTGTTCGACAACGACACGTCGCCCCAGTAGAAGCCGATGATGTGCAGCCGGACGAGCAGGAGGGCGAGCGCGTCGACGAGGCGACGAGCCGTGTCGGGGCGCAGCGTCTGCGAGTACAGCGCCCGGTAGGGGAGCGAGAACTTCAGGTGCCGTGTGACGAGCACAGGGTTCAGCGGCGACCCGTCGGCGTCCTGGCGGTTGGTGATGACCGCGAGCGGGTCGACGCACGGGATGTCCATGCGCTGCAGCGTGCGCAGCATCTCGTACTCGCCGCGGGCCATCTCGCCCGACGTCTCCTTGATGGCGATGACGAAGCCGCTGAGGTGCGCGAACCGGACGAGGTGGCGCGAGATGCCCTTGGGCAGGGTCGCGATGGCCTCGTCGGGCCACTCCTCGAGCGGGAGGGCCCAGGGCAGGTCGAGCAGCGCCGGGTCGGCCGTGGCCGAGGTGATGTTGAGGGAGTCGGGCATGAGGGCCTCTCGTGCGGGGGAGCGCCGCCTGAGGCGAGGCGGCGGGGTGGTTCGGGAGGCGCGGGGCCGGAACGCGGGACGGCCCGCCGGGCCGATCGGAGGAGTGCTCCGAGCGGACTCGACGGGCCGACCCGACGGGGTGCTACGCGCTGACGACGGCCTTGTCGCCGAGGCGCTCGCCGCTCTCGGTGTCGAAGACGTGCACGTGGTGCGCCTGCGGGGTGACGTAGATCGTCTCGCCCAGCTTGGGGTGGTTGCGACCGTCGACGCGGACGACGACGTCGACGCGGTTGCCGTCGACCTCGGTGTGGCCGTAGAGGTACCCGTCGGCGCCGAGCTCTTCGACGACGTCGACGGTGACCGCGAGGCCCTCGCCGGTCGTGTTGACCACGACGTCCTCGGGACGCACGCCCACGGTCACGCTCTTGCCGTTGGCCTGGCCGACGGTGTCGCGGTCGACCGCGGTGACGGCGGTGCCGAACTGGATGCCACCGTCGACGACGTCGGCGGGCAGCAGGTTCATGGCGGGCGAGCCGATGAAGCCGGCGACGAAGACGTTCTGCGGCTTCTCGTACAGGTCGCGCGGCGTGCCGACCTGCTGCAGGACGCCGTCCTTCAGCACGGCGATGCGGTCGCCCATGGTGAGCGCCTCGGTCTGGTCGTGCGTGACGTAGACCGTGGTGACGCCCAGTCGGCGCTGCAGCGACGCGATCTGGGTGCGGGTCTGCACGCGCAGCTTGGCGTCGAGGTTCGACAGCGGCTCGTCCATGAGGAACACCTGGGGCTGACGCACGATGGCGCGGCCCATGGCGACGCGCTGACGCTGACCACCCGAGAGGGCCTTGGGCTTGCGCGAGAGGTAGGGCTCGAGGTCGAGCAGCTTGGCGGCCTCGAGGACGCGGGTGGCCCGCTCTTCTTTGCCGACGCCGGCGATCTTCAGGGCGAAGCCCATGTTCTCGGCGACCGTCATGTGCGGGTAGAGCGCGTAGTTCTGGAAGACCATCGCGATGTCGCGGTCCTTCGGCGGGACGTCGGTGACGTTGCGGTCGCCGATGTAGATGTCACCCGAGTTGACCTCTTCGAGGCCTGCGAGCATGCGCAGGGTGGTCGACTTGCCGCAACCGGAGGGGCCGACGAGCACGAGGAACTCGCCGTCGGCGACCTCGAGGTCGATGCCGTCGACCGCGGCGCGGGTGCTGCCGGGGTAGAGACGAGTTGCCTTGCTGAACGTGACTGACGCCATGATCTTCTCCTTCACCGGCAGGTACGTGCCGGACGATCCGTTGTGAATGGACGGTGATCAACCTCAGAGGTCTGCGGTGACCACCACCGATCAGCATGCCATGAAAATCTCTCGGATCGCCACGGGAGCGCCTCTTCTCCACCCGCTCTCGCCCGCGCCTGGCGGACTTCTGCCAGGCTCGCCTCGTACCATGTTTCGTGGCCACGACTCGTGGCGACCGTCCCCACCACCCGCTCGACGCGACCATGCGAGGCCGTCGCGCACCGGAGCCCCATGACTGACCTGAATCCCGACGACTCGTCGTTGACCAAGAACCAGCGGCGCGCGGCGGCCCGCCAGAAGGCCCAGCTGGCGCGCCAGAAGCAGAAGCGGCGCCAGCGCGCGGGCAAGTGGGCGCTGCAGGGCGGTCTCGCCCTCGTGGTGATCGCGATCGTCGTCGGCGTCGTGCTGGTCATCACGAACAGCATCCGCCCGGCCGGCCCCGGCCCCGCCAACATGGCCAGCGACGGCATCAAGATCGGTCAGGGCTTCGAGGCCGTGCAGACCGGGGCCCTCGGCCCCGACGACGAGCCCACGGCGTCGGCGTCCACGGCGTCGAGCGACACGGTCGACATCGTCGTCTACCTCGACTACCTCTGCCCCATCTGCGGCGAGTTCGAGCAGGCGAACAACGACTACATCAGCGGCCTCGTCGAGTCGGGGGCGGCGACGGTCGAGTACCACCCGGTCGCCATCCTCACGAACCAGTCCCTCGGCACGAAGTACAGCAACCGGGCGGCCAACGCGGCGGCCTGCGTGGCGAACTACTCGCCGAACTCGTTCTTCGACTTCAACACCGCGATGTTCGAGCAGCAACCCGAAGAGGGCACGCGCGGTCTCGACGACTCGCAGCTCGCCGACATCGCGACCGGCGTCGACGGGGTGACGAAGGCGAGCGACATCACCAGGTGCATCGACGACGACGAGTTCGGTTCGTGGGTGACGGCGGCGACCCAGCGGGCCATCGACGGTCCCTTGCCGAACAGCGACCTCGACGCCCTCACGGGCACGCCGACGGTCCTCGTCAACGGGCAGAAGTACGACGGCAGCCGTCCGTTCACGGTGCAGGAGTTCCGCAGCTTCGTCGTGACGGCGGCCGGCAACAGCTACACCGAGTCGGGTACGGCCAGCCCGGCGCCGACCCCGACCGAGTCGGCTCCTGCCGAGTCGGCCCCGGCCGAGACACCGGCCGGCTAGGTCGTCATGCGGGGGTGCGGGAGCACCCCCGTGCGGTCCCGGGCGGCCACGGGCAGCTCGTGCAGCACCACGTCGCGCACCTCGCCCGCGTCGAGGGTCAGCGTGAGGTAGGTGGCGTGGGGCTGGCGACGGCGGTCCGTGGGCGACCCCGGGTTCAGCAGGCGCAGGCCCGCCGGGGTCGTCGTGTCCCACGGGATGTGGCTGTGCCCGAACAGCAGCAGGTCGGTCTCGGGGAAGTCGCGGTCCATTCGTCGCTCGCGCGCCTCCTTGGCTCCCGTCTCGTGCACCACGGCGAGGCGCACGCCCTCGATCGTCGTGCGGGCCACCTCGGGCAACCGGGCGCGCAGCGCGTCGCCGTCGTTGTTGCCCCAGACCCCGATCAGGAGGCGCGCGCGGGCCTCGAACTCGTCGAGCAGCGGTTCGCCGGTCCAGTCGCCCGCGTGCACGACGACGTCGGCCCTCTCGACCGCGGTCCACACGGCACCCGGAACGGCCTTGGCCTTCTGCGGCACGTGGGTGTCGGACACGACGAGGACGGAGGTCGGCATGCCTCCCACGCTAGGCGCGCGTCGGGTCGCGGGGGCACCGATCCGGCCCGATATTCTCGTGACGGGGTTGGCTGTCCTAGTCGGGCCGATCACCCCCGACGCCTCCGTCGGCGCACCGGCACGCGGCCGTGCCCGGCCGTGCCCTTCCCGGCGCCCCTCTCGACCCCCGCACCCCCAGAAACGAGGACGACACCGTGGCACTCTTCCGCAGCCAAGAAGCCGAGGTGGCCAAACAGGACGCCGCCGTCCGGCACTCCCTCTGGGCCGACGCGTTCGGCACGCTCGCGACGCGCGCCGTGCAGATCATCGCGGTGCTCGTCGTCGCGATCGGCGTCATCTACGTCTTCCTCAGCCTGAGCCTCGTCACCCTGCCGGTGCTGCTCGCGCTGATCTTCGCCTCGGCCATGCTGCCGGTCGTCGCCTTCCTGCGGCGCCACAAGGTGCCCTCGGTGCTCGCGACCCTGATCTGCCTCTTCGCCGTGTTGATCATCCTCGGGCTCGTCGCCTGGCTGATCGTCTGGGCCGTCGAGAGCCAGGCCAGCTCGCTCGCCGACTCGGCCACCTCGGGCTTCAACAAGCTGCAGGACTGGGTCACGACCCTTCCGTTCTCGATCAGCGACCAGCAGATCGACGACGTCCGCAACACGGCCGTCGACTTCGTGACGAGCTCGCAGTTCGGTTCGGGCGCACTCGCCGGCGCCTCGGCCGTGGGCAGCTTCGCGACGGGCCTCGTGCTGATGATCGTCGTGCTGTTCTTCTTCCTCAAGGACGGCCCGGCGATCTGGGAGTTCCTGCTGCGCCCGTTCAAGGGTGAGAACTACGCCCGCGCCCGTCGCATCGGCGACAAGACGGTCACCACCCTCGGCGGCTACGTGCGCGGCACGGCGACGGTCGCCGCCGTCGACGCCATCGGGATCGGCGTCGGCCTCTGGATCGTGGGCGTGCCGCTGGCCCTGCCGCTCGCGGTCATCGTGTTCCTGACGGCGTTCATCCCCCTCGTGGGCGCCACGGCCGCGGGCATCCTCGCGGCGCTCGTCGCCCTCGTCGCACTCGGCCCCGTCCAGGCGCTGATCGTCGTCGGCATCGTGGTCGTCGTGAACCAGCTCGAGGGCAACTTCCTGCAGCCGGTGCTGATGGGCCGCACGTTGCAGCTCCACGGCCTCGTCATCCTCGTCGCCCTGACCGCCGGCACGATCCTCGGCGGCGTCGTCGGGGCCGTAATCGCCGTGCCGCTCATGGCCGTCGTCTGGGGCATCACCCAGGTCTGGAACGGCGACCACCAGCCGGCCGAGATGTTCCGCCAGAAGCGGCCCGAAGAGGTCCGCTAGCGCTCACGGGCGAGGCAGGCCCCGCAGGAGGCGCGGTGCGAGGACGACTCGCACCGCGCCTCCTGCGCGTCCGCGGTCGAGAGCCCCCCTCGCGCGGGCGTTCGAGAGAAATGTGCAGAAACTGCACTCAAATGGTTGCGGATCGTCAACGAAAGCGTATGGTTGACATTCGGCAACCAACGGACCCGGCCAACGGCGGTCAGTCCTCACCATCTCGAACCACCGGAGCGCACCTTGTCGCAGACCACGACCGCCGCGGGCACGAAGCCCGCGGCACCTCACGAACCGGGCGAAGCGCCCGGCATGAGCCACCGCGAAGTCCTCACGGCCCTGTCGGGCCTGTTGATGGGCATGCTCGTGGCGATCCTCTCGTCGACCGTCGTGTCGACCTCGCTGCCGCGCATCGTCAGCGACCTCAACGGCAGCCAGACCTCGTACACCTGGGTCATCACCGCGACCCTGCTGGCCACCACCGTCAGCACCCCGCTGTGGGGCAAGTTCAGCGACCTGACGAACCGCAAGGTGCTGCTGCAGGTCGCCCTCGTGCTGTTCGTGCTCGCCTCCGTCGCCGCGGGTTTCTCGCAGAACACCGCGACGCTGATCACCTTCCGCGTCTTCCAGGGGCTCGGCGCCGGTGGCCTCACCGCACTGGTGCAGGTCGTCATGAGCGACATCATCAGCCCGCGTGAGCGCGGCCGCTACATGGGCTACCTCGGCGCCGTAATGAGCGTCGGCACCATCGGCGGGCCGCTGCTCGGCGGCGTGCTCACCGACTCGATCGGCTGGCGCTGGAACTTCTTCGTCGGCGTGCCCGTCGGCGTCGCCGCCCTCATCGTCATCCAGCGCACCCTGCACCTGCCCCCGAAGCCCAAGAAGGCCGTCGTCGTCGACTACTGGGGCGCGGGCCTGATCGCCGGCGGCGTCTCGCTGCTGCTCGTCTGGGTGTCGCTCGGCGGCAAGCAGTTCGACTGGAACTCGACCACCAGCTGGCTGATGGGCGTCGGCGCGGCCGTCCTGCTCGCGCTCGCCGTCGTCGTGGAGTTCCGCTCGAAGGAGCCGATCATCCCCCTGACGCTCTTCACGAACCGCACCTTCACCTTCGCGGTGATCGCCTCGCTCAGCGTCGGCGTCGCGATGTTCGGCACCAGCGTGTTCCTCGGCCAGTACATGCAGCTCGCGCGCGGCCAGTCCCCGACCATGGCCGGCATCCTGACCCTGCCGATGGTGCTCGGCCTGCTGATCTCGTCGATGGTCGCCGGTGCGCTCATCTCGAAGTACGGCAAGTGGAAGCCCTACATGATCGTCGGATCGGTCCTGCTCGCCGCCGGCCTCTTCCTCATGTCGACCATCGAGTACGACACGAACTTCGCCATCGTCTCGGTCTTCATGGCCATGATGGGGCTCGGCATCGGCATGGTTATGCAGAACCTCGTCCTCGTCGTGCAGAACTCGGTCGACGTCAGCGTCGTCGGTGCCGCCTCGTCGAGCGTCGCGTTCTTCCGCAGCCTCGGCGGCACGATCGGCGTCTCGGTCATGGGCGCCGTCCTCGGCACCAAGGTCTCGGGCTACATCACCGACGGACTCACCGACGCCGGGGTCGACCCCAGCGCGCTCGGCAGCGGCGGCTCGACGAGCATCCCCGACCTCAGCACCGTGCCCGGCCCGATCCGGACCATCATCGAATCGGCCTACGGTCAGGGCGTCGCCGACGTGTTCCTCATCGCGGCGCCGCTGGCGATCATCACCATCGTGTTCGTCTGCCTGCTGCCCAACGTCGAGCTCGGCACCAAGACCGGCCTCCAGCGTGCGGCGGCGAAGACGGACGACCCGGCGGACGGCGCTGCCTCGGCCTCGGCCTCGGTCGAGCACGACGGAGGCGCGGCTCCGGTCGACGCGAATGCCGCGTCCCCGGCCGCCAAGGGAGCCGCGGCCACGGCCGGCCTGGCCCCCGCCGTGTCGAGCGCCCCGGCGACGGAGTCGACGCCGGCACCGGTCTCGCCGATCGACGAGGGCCAGCGCCGTCACCACAGCCACACGACGACCGCCACCGGTACCATCGACACGATCATCGCGACGGGCGCCGCCGAGGTGGCAGGGCACCCGGTGCCCGCCGACGAACTGGCCGAGAGCCCGGTGTTCTCGTCCCTGGTCGAGGAGAAAGATGTCGCAGCCGACCGTTGACGGCCAGCCCGAGGGTGCGGTGCTCGACGCGCCGCGCCCCTCGGGGGGCGACCCTGCCGACCAGGCCGCACCGCACCTCCTCGAGGCCGCGGGGCAGGCCGCACCGCACCTCCCGGGTCCCGACGACGACGGCCGCGAGGGCCTCATGGCCGGCGTGGTCGACGAGATCGGCTCGATGATGGTCGAGGCCAAACGCACGATCGCCGCGGCGGCGTCGCGCTTCGACCCGGACGTGCCCCCCACGGCCTTCTACGTGCTGCGGTACGTGATGAAGCACCAGCCGTGCAGCGCCGGCGACATCGTCAAGGCGATGGCGATGGACAAGAGCGCGGTCAGCAGGCAGGTAACGCTGCTCCGCGAGGCCGGGTTCGTCGACGTGGTGCCCGACGCGGCCGACGGTCGTGTCATGACCCTGCGCAGCACCGAACGCGCCGAGAGCCGCATGCTCGAGGTGCGGCACGAGAACCGCGCCGTGTTCCGCAACCACGTCGAGGGCTGGTCCGACGACGAGCTCGCCGAGTTCGCCGGTTGGCTTCGTCGGTTCAACACCCCCGCCGGGTAGCGGAGCCGGCGGACGTCTGCTGGTGCCGACCCCCGACGGGCGAGTTCGTCGGAGGGGGGCTGCCGTGGTCGCCCGCCGTCCCCGGGGTCGCCCGTGGTCGTGCCCGTCCGCCCTCAGCATCGACGAAGGCCCCCTCCCGTGACGGGAGGGGGCCTTCGTGCCTGCGGCGGGTGCTAGATGGTCGCGGTGTCGATCACGAAGCGGTAGCGGACCTTGCTGGCGACGACGCGCTCGTAGGCCTCGTCGACCTCGTCGGCGCCGATCGTCTCGATCTCGGCGCCGATGTGGTGCTCGGCGCAGAAGTCCAGCATCTCTTGCGTCTCGGGGATGCCGCCGATGTTCGAGCCGGCGAGGCTGCGACGGCCGCCGATCAGCGACCCGGCGCGGAACGATTGCGGGTTCTCGGGCAGGCCGACGAACACCATCGTGCCGTTGAGGCGCAGGGTGCGGGCGTAGGCGTCGATGTCCATGTCGGCCGAGATCGTGTTGATGATCAGGTCGAACGAGTTCTTGAGCTTTCCGAAGGTCTCGGGGTCGCTCGAGGCGTAGTAGTGGTCGGCGCCGAGCTTGAGGCCGTCCTCCTGCTTGGACAGCGTCTGGCTGATGACGGTGACCTCGGCGCCCATGGCGTGCGCGATCTTGACGGCCATGTGGCCGAGCCCGCCCATGCCGACGACGGCGACCTTCTTGCCGGGGCCGGCACCCCAGTGCTTGAGGGGCGAGTAGGTCGTGATGCCGGCGCAGAGCAGCGGCGCTGCCTCGTCGAGCGCGATGCCCTCGGGGATCGACAGCACGTAGTTCTCGTCGGCGACGATCTGCTTGGCGTAGCCGCCGTAGGTGGGCTCGCCCGAGTACTGGCGGCCGTTGTAGGTCGCGACGTTGCCCTTGACGCAGAACTGCTGCTCGCCCGCGAGGCAGTTCTCGCACTCGCGGCAGCTGTCGACGAAGCAGCCGATGCCGACGCGGTCGCCGACCTGGTGCTTGGTGACCTCGGAGCCGACCTCGGTGACGATGCCGGCGATCTCGTGGCCGGGCACCATCGGGAAGATGGCCTTGCCCCACTCTTCGCGGGCCTGGTGGATGTCGCTGTGGCAGATGCCGGCGAACGCGATGTCGATCTGGACGTCGTTCGGGCCGACGTCGCGCAGTTCGACGGTGGAGTGCTCGAAGGGGGCGCCGGCGGACGGCGTGAGCAGGACGGGGACGGTGGTGGGCATGAGATGACCTCTCTGCGAGTGGTGGTGCGGTGGTGGTGCGCGCCCCGAGGGCGCGACGGACTCCGACGACGTTGTGGGATGCAACCCAGCCTAGGCCGGGCCGCCGACGACCGTTCCCAGAGAAGCGACCGACCCCGGGAGGCGCGGGTCACCGACCGCAGGAGGCGCGGCTCAGCCGAGCAGCTCGGCCCGCCACACGAGCGCGGCGGCCCCGACCAAGGGGCTCTCGTCGCTCAGGCCCGAGCGGACGACCCGGACGCGACGGGCGTACTCGTTGACCGGCGCCTCCTGGACCGTGGCCCGGACCAGGTCGAGGTAGTCGTCGCTGACGCGCGAGAACCCGCCGCCGATCGCGACGACGTCGAGGTCGAGCAGCGTGGTGACCGACGAGACGGCCTCGCCGACGGCGTTGGCCGAACGGCGGACGGCCGCGACGGCGATCTCGTCGCCCGCGACGTAACCGGCCGCCAGGTCTTCGCCGCGCTCGCCCTGCCAGCCCTGCTCGCGGGCCCAGGCGACGACGTTCGGGCCCGAGGCGATGACCTCGAGGGTGGCCGCCCAGGCGTTCTCGCCCGCGGGGCGGTCGGCGATCTGGATCTGGCCGATGTGGCCGGCGTTGCCCGTGCCGCCCGAGAGCAGGCGGCCGTTGACGATGAGGCCGCCACCGACGCCGGTCGAGACGGTGATGGCCAGGGCGTTGTCGGCGCCCTGGGTGGCACCGACCCAGTGCTCGGCGAGGGCGAGGCTGACGCCGTCGAGCCGCAGGGTGACGGGGGCGGCGTCGGGCAGGGTCGAGGCCGCGAGGGCCGCGACCTGCTCGCGCAGCGGGTAGCCGCGCCAGGCGTGCAGGTTGATCGGCGACACCGTGCCGTGCACGAGGTCGACCGGCCCGGCGCTGCCGATGCCCGCCCCGACGAGGGCGTCACCGTCGGGCAGGGCGTCGAGGGCGTGCGCGACGACCGCGCGGACCGCCTCGGCGAGTTCGTCCGACGTCGACCCGGCACCGGTGGGGCGTCGGTCGCGACTGCCGTCGAACAGGGTTCCGTCGGAGGCGACCAGCGCCGCCTCGACCTTCGTTCCGCCCACGTCGACGGCCAGTGCGTAATCGGTCACGTCGGCCAGCGTAGCGGGGGAGTGCGACCCGACCGCGTGCCGCAATAGGGTGGCTGCCGGCACGCTGACGAAAGGCACCCCCATGGACACCACCGACGGTCGGGTCGCCGTTCTCGGCGACGCCCTCATCGACGAGCTCCGCACCGATTCCGGCTCGACCGACCACGTCGGCGGGGCCGGCCTCAACGTCGCCGTGGGGCTCAGCCGCCTCGGCGTCCCCACGACGCTGCTCGCCTCGATCGGCGACGACGGCGACGGCGAGTCGATCCGCGCCTTCCTCGCCGAGCACGGCGTCGAGCTCGTCGCGACGATCAACCCCCTCGGCACCGGCCGGGCGGTCTCGCTGCGGGTCGACGGCGAACCGAGCTACGTCTTCACCGACGCGGCCGTCGCCCGCGGTCTCGACTTCTCGCCCGAGCAGCTCGCCGTGCTCGACGCCGCCCCCGTGGTCGCCGTCAGCTCGTACCCGTTCGACGACGCCCCGCTGACCGATCGCTTGCTGCGCGTGGTCGGCACCGACCCCGTGCGGCTGGTGGTCGACCCGAACCCGCGGCCGGGGTTCCTGCCCGGTGGGGCGGCCCAGATCGCCGACTTCGCCGCCGGCTTCGAGCGGGTCGCGGCCTCGGCCCTGCTCGTGAAGATCGGTGACGACGACGCCGAACTCGTCGCCGGGCGCTCGCTCGACGACTGGCAGGAGGCGCTGCTCGCGGCGGGCACCGGGGGAGTGCTCGCGACGCGCGGCTCGGCCGGGGCGAGCCTGGCGCTCGGAGCGTCGGCGGACGGGACGGACGGCACCGCCCTCACGCGGGGCATCTCGTCGGCCGAGGGCGAGGTCGTCGACACGATGGGGGCGGGCGACGCGACCTTCGCGTCGATCGTCGCCTCGCTGCTCGCCGAGCGGCGCGAACCCGGCTCGGTCGACTGGTCGGCCGCCCTGGAGCGGGCCATGGACGTGGCGGCGGCGACGGTCAGGGCTCCGGGGGCGTTGTTGCGGCTGCCCAGCTGACGCCGGCCGGGTGTGCCGACCCGCGCCTCCTGCGCTCTGTCGGTGCGGTTAGCCGAGCGACTCGGCGACCGCCCGCGCCTTGCCCGACAGGTACCAGTGCGAGCGTGCACCGGTCTCGACCGGCTGCATGCCCACGACGACCTTGCCGCGCGAGTGCTGCTCGGCGAGGTCCTCGAACGCCTGGGCGATGTAGTCGAACGGGTAGAAGCCCGAGACGAGCACGCGCAGCTTGTTCTCGGCGATGAGCTTCGCGAGGGCCGAGAGGATCATCGCGGGTTCGGTGTCGTCGCGCTCGGCGCCGATGAAGCGGATCTCGCGCTCGAGGCGGTCCTCGCTCGAACTGAACCGCGCCGGCAGGACGCCGAGGTCGGCGCTGAGGGCCGGGTTGTCCCCGCCGAAGTTGTCGATGAACGCCGTCACGTGGCGGTCGGTGCCCGCGGCCTTGTCGATGCGCTCGCGCAGGCCCTCGCCGTAGTCGACGGGCACGACGCCGATCGAGCGCAGGTAGTCGTGGTTGCCCGGGCTGCAGGTGCCGATCACCTTGGCGCCGAGCTGCAGGGCGAGCTGGCACTCGATGTGGCCCACGCCACCCGCCGCGGCCGTGATCACGACGACGTCGTCCGGCCCGAGGTGCAGGCTGCGGACGGTGTCGTACGCGGTGGCTCCCGCCAGGTAGAGCCCTCCGGCGACCTCCCACGGGACGTGCTGCGGCTTGGGCACGACGGCGCTCGCCGGCACGGCGATGTAGGTGGCGTGCGCGCCGCCCCCGACCGCGTGGCCGATCACCTCGGCGCCGACCGAGAAGTTGCGCACCGCGGCACCGCGCTTCTTCACGATGCCCGCGAAGCACGAGCCCTCACGGGCCGGGAAGTCGAGGGGCAGCCGGTCGACGAAGTCTCCCTGCCGGATGAAGTTCTCGATGTGGTTGAGGCCCGCGCAGATCACCTCGACGACGACCTCGTCGTCGGCCGGTGTCGGCAACGGCTGCTCGACGAAGTGGAGCTGCGAGACGTCTCCGTACCCGTCGAACTCGATGGCCTTGCCCGGTCGTGCCATGACGTGCCTCCACTGCTGTCGTCGCGGCGGCGCCTGTGCCGTCGCGAGGGTGAGTGAAGTGTGCGCCCTCCGGGCCGCCCTCGCCCGGAAGCGCGCTTCGAGTTGCCTGGACGCACCGTGCCGCGGTGGCGGCGTCGACCGTCAGGAGGCGCGGGTCGGCCTCGTCGTCAGAGCTGGTCGGTCGGCACCGAGAAGGTGTCGCAGGCCGTCGCGCCCTGGCTGCGCCCGGTCTCGAACCACTTCTGGCGCTGCTCGGCCGAGCCGTGCGTCCAGGTGTCGGGATCGACCTGGCCGCCGCCGGCGGACTGGATGCGGTCGTCGCCCACCGCGGCCGCCGCGTCGAGCGCGTCGGCGACCTGCTGGTCGGTCACGGGCTCGAGGAACGTGGTGCCGTTCGCGTCCTGCACGGTGGACGCCGCGCCGACCCAGGCCCCGGCGTAGCAGTCGGCCTGGACCTCGAGCCGGATGGTGTCGGAGCCCGGGCCGGTGCCGCTGCGGTCGGCGCGGTCGAAGGCGCCGGTCAGCTGCTGGACGTGGTGGCCCCACTCGTGGCCGACGACGTACATCTGCGCGAGGGGGCCGCCGCTGGCGCCGAACTGCGACCGGAGATGCTCGAAGAAGTCGGTGTCGACGAAGAGGGCCTCGTCGGGTGGGCAGTAGAACGGGCCCGTGGCGCTCGTCGCCCCACCGCAGCCGGTGTCGGTCGAGCCGCTGAAGAGGAAGAAGTCGGGGGTGCGGTAGTCGGTGACACCGAGTGCCGGGGCCTCGGCGGCCCAGTACGCGTCGAGCGAGTCGGCCGCGCCGACCATGCGGCAGTCCACGCTGTCGTTGGCCTGCGCGCCGGTGGTGCACTCGGACGACAGGTCGCCCTCGCTGACCGGCTGGGCGCCTCCGCCGGCCGTCCCGCCGCCGAGCAACCCCGAGACGTCGACGCCGGTGACCTGACTGATGAGGAAGACGGCGATCAGGCCGACGATGCCGATGCCGGCGACACCCACCGTGCGACCGCGACCGCGTCGCTTGACCTTGCTGCCGTCGAGGCGCGCGTCGTCGTTGAAGGACATGTCGCCGACGGTAGCGCAGGGCGGGGGTCAGTGCCCTTCGGCGGCTTCTTTCGCCTCGCGCTCTTTGCGGAGCACCTCGCGGCCGGCGTTGCGCTCTTTCACGCGCAGTTCTTCTTCGCGCACGTCGGCGTGGATGCCGCGTTCGGTGCGGAGCCAGTCGGGCATCTCGTCGAGCAGGGCGTGGATCTCGTCGGTGGTCATGACGTCGTCGACGCCGGCCCGGGCGAGGCCGGAGGTCGAGATGCCGAGCTTCTGGGCGACGACGGGTCGCGGGTGGGGACCGGTGCGGCGCAGCTCGGACAGCCACTCGGGCGGGTTCGTGCTGAGCTCGGCGAAGGCCTCGCGCGTGACGGGGGCGGCCTGGAACTCGGCGGGCGTGGCCGGCAGGTACACCCCGAGCTTCTTGGCGGCCGTGAAGGGCTTGAGGGTCTGCGGCTGCTTGCCGGACGGCGCGTCGGAGGTCATCTGCCCAGGGTACCGGGCCGATACCCTCGACCCATGACGACCGAGCCGGCCCGCACCCCGTTCCGCATCGGGGTCGTGCCCGGCGTCACCCTGTCGAAGTGGTCGAGGCTCTGGGAGGAACGCCGTCCCGAGACCCCGCTGGCCTTCGTGCCGCTCGCCGACGCGGACGCGGTGCCCGCCCTCGACGACGCCCGGGGCGACGACCGGGTCGACATGGTCCTGGCCCGTCTGCCGATCGAGGTCGAGGGGTTGTCGGTCATCCGCCTCTACGACGAGCGAGCCGTCGTCGTCGTGCCCAAGGACCACGCCGTCACCGCGGCCGGCCTCGAGGACGAGGTCGAGGCCGCCGCGTTCGACGACGAGCATCGTCACGACCTCGACCCGTCCCTCTCGCTCGCCGATGCCGTCGCCGTCGTCGCGACCGGGGCCGGAGTCGCCGTCATGCCGCAGTCCCTCGCGCGATTGCACGCCCGCAAAGAGGTCACCTACCGTTACGTCGCCGATCTGCCGCCGACCACGATCGCGCTGGTCTGGCCCGAGGGCGAGCTCACCGACGACCTCGACGACTTCATCGGCGTCGTGCGGGGTCGCACGGCCCGCAGCTCCCGGTCGAGGAGGCGCGACGAGCCCGAGCAGGAGGCCCCGGCCCGCAAGGGGTCGGCTCCCGACCCGCGCGGGGCGAAACCGAAGCGCACGCCGTCGAAGGGCCGAGGGCCCCAGCGCGGCACCGGTCGCAGCCGACCGCGCCGAGGGCGCTGACCCCCTCGCCGACGGGCCGGCCGGTCTGCCAAGCTGGGCGGGTGTCGAAGGAGACCCGCATGTCGAAGAAGATCTGTCTGCTCACCGGTGCCGGCCGCACGAACTCGATCGCGAACGGCATCGCCCACGAGCTCGCCGCCGACGGCTGGGACCTCGCGCTGACCACCTGGGATGGTTACGACGCCGCCATGCCCTGGGGACTCACGGCCGTCGACGTGGGGTCGCTCGTCTCCGAGCTCGAGGCCGCGGGTGCGCGCGTGGCCGTGTACCCGGCGGACCTGGCGGACCCCGCGACCCCCGCGCGCCTCCTCGGGGCGGTGAACGACGACCTGGGGCCGGTGACGGCGCTCGTGCTGTCGCACTCGCACAGCGTGGACTCGTCGATCCTCGACACGACGCTCGAGAGCTGGGACGCGCACTACGCCGTCAACGTGCGGGCGGCGTGGCTCGCGATCAAGGCGTTCGCCGAGCAGCTGCCCCCGGTCGACCTCCTCGACGACGGTGCCCGCATCGTCGCCCTCACGAGTGACCACGTCGTGCACAACCTGCCCTACGGCTCGAGCAAGGGCGCCCTCGACCGGCTCGTCATCGCGGCCGCCCGGGAGCTCGGGCACCTCGGCGTCTCGTCGAACGCCCTGAACCCCGGGCCGATCGACACGGGCTGGATGGACGACGAGATCCGCGCGAGCGGCATCGAGCGGCAACCGACCGGCCGTCTCGGCACGCCCGCCGACCTCGGCCGGGTCGTGCGCTTCCTGCTGTCGCCCGAGGGGCGCTGGATCTCGGGCCAGCTGATCAAGGCCGACGGCGGCTTCTCGGTCTGACCGGTCCGGCCCGCCGCCCGCCCGACCACGGATCGCCGCGCCCTGTACCCCGCGTCGCTGGGTGACGGGTCGGCACGGGCGGGGTACCGTCCACGCCACCACCGCGCGGCACCGGACGCCGACGGACGGATCGACACACCAAGGAGGCGCGATGTCGTTCAGCAAGGGAGATCACGTCACCTGGAACACCCCCCAGGGCGAGACCCACGGCACGGTCGTGGAGAAGCGCGTCGAGGAGTTCCAGCTCGACGGGCAGAAGTTCAAGGCCTCGGACGACGAGCCCTACTTCGTCGTCGAGAGCGACAAGAGCGGGGCGAAGGCCGCCCACAAGGGTTCGTCGTTGAGCCCGAAGAAGAAGTAGCACCAGCCGCACCCCACCCACCACCGCCCCACCCCACGAGGAGAACACCATGGCCGACCTGAACGACGTGCGCTGGAACGACGAAGCGCGTGACAAGATCCTGACCGACGCCGACAACGTGCTGCGTGATGCCGTCCGCGACGCGGCCGCAGCCCACTCGGGCGAGTCGTGGGAGGAGTCCTTCAAGGCGATCAACGACGCCGTCAAGGACCGCTTCATCGACTACGAGCCCGGCCCGGACGTCCGCAAGTACGCCGAGGCGATCGAGCGCGGCGACTTCAGCTGACCCGCGCCTCCTGGCCGGCGTCGATCCGTCGCACCCGTGAGCTCAGCGCCACGGCCACCGCGACGGCGACCACGAGGCCGGCCAGGGCGGCGAGGGTGGCCGGGGTGCCGATCACCTGGGTGAGCGGTCCGACCACCACCTCGCCGACGGGCACGCCCGCCAACGACGCCAGCGTCAGGCACGAGAAGACGCGCCCCAGGTAGGCCCCCGGCACCTGCCGCTGGACGACCACGTCCAGCGGCACCGTGAAGACCTCGAGCCCGACGCTGGCGGCGAAGAGGCCGAGGCTGATCCAGAAGAACCAGTGCAGCGGGTCGAAGACCACGGGGTCGGTGCCGTAGGCGAACGACAGCAGCACGAGCGGCAGGGCCAGCGCCGCGGCGCCGAGGCAGGCGGCCCACAACCGGAGCCGCCCGCGGAGGGCCCCGGCCCAGTACGCCCCGACGATCAGGCCGAGGGTCTGCAGGGCACCCGCGAAACCCCAGAGCAGACGTCCGAACGACTGGTCGGCCACGAGCGGGCCCACCACCTGGACCCCGCCCGCGAAGGCGAACTGGAACGTGAACGCGAGCGCCGCGGTCGAGACGAGCCAGCGCGTGCGCCAGACGAAGCCGAGTCCGCTGCCGAGGTCCCCGAGCACCGACGTCCCTCCGGAGGCGCGGGCACCGTCCCGGGGCAACCCCACGAAGACGACCGCCGCGACCACGAAGACGACCGCCCCGACGGCCAGGGCGACGCCCGACCCTGCGGTCGCCACCACGGCCCCGCCCACCGCCGTGCCGATCACCAACCCGACGTTCATGCCGACGCGGCTGAGCACCGTCGCGTCCCGGAGTCGGTCGTCGGGGACGGTCTCGCGCAGCAGGGCGCTCGTGGCAGGGCCGAAGAAGGCGGCCGCGGCGCCGTTCACCGCGCCCACCGCCGCGAGGGTGGGCAACGTCTCGGTCTGCGTCAGCATCAGGGTGGCCGCGACGACGAGCGACGCCGCCGACAGCCACGACGAGGCGATCGCGACGGTGCGTTTCGAGAAGCGGTCCGCAAGGGCCCCGCCGACCAGGACCAGGGCGATGTTGGGCACCGACCGGGCGACGACCACGAGCCCGAGGTCGACGGCGTCGGCCCCCAGGTCGATCGCCGCGAAGACGATGGCCAGGGGCGCGAAGCCGCTGCCCACCCACGAGAACAGGCGCCCGACCCAGAGGGCCCGGAAGGCAGGCGTTCTCAGCAGCGACCACGGCACCGCTGAACTCTATGCCGACGCACCGTGTGCGGACGCCGCGTCCCGCGGCGTCGTCATCCGCGCGGGGACGACCTAGGCTGACCCCGATGGACGCCCCCGAGCCCGACACGACCCGCGCCGACGTCACCGACGTCCCGCCGGTCGCTGCGGTGCGCGAACCCGGCCGCTACCGCAAGGGCATCGCCAAGCGCGAGGCGATCCTCGACGCGGCCCTGCCGGTCTTCGGCAAGGTCGGGTTCCACGGTGCCACCCTGCGCGAGATCGCGCGGCGGTGCGGCGTCTCGCACCAGTCGCTCATGCACTACTTCCCGACCAAGGACGAACTGCTGATGGCCGTGCTCCGGCGGCGCGACGAACGACTGCGACGCCACTTCGACGACGACGGTGGCATGCGCGTCGACGAGCTCGTCGCGCTCGCCGAGTACAACGTCGACGTGCCGGTCGTCATCTCGCTGTTCATCACGGCGTCCGCCGAGGCCACCTCGCCCGACCACCCGGCGCACCGCTACTACGCCGACTACTACGAGCGCATCGTCTCGTCGACGTCGGCCTACCTCGGGCTCGCCCAGGCCCGCGGCTGGTTGCGCGACGGCTACACCGCCGAGTCGGCGGCCCGCGTCGTGCTCGCGGTGCAGGACGGTCTGCAGTTGCAGTGGTTGTACGAGCGCGACGCCGTGGACGTCCCGGCCCTGATGCGCCTCGTGATCGGGAGCGTCCTCACGGTGCCGACGAGCGAACTCGACGCCGCCGTGCGCGAGGCGGCCGGGCACGCGGGCTGACCCGCGCCTCCTCGGCGGACGGGCGACGCCAGCGGCAGGCGACGGGCGTCCGGCGTCCGCTACTTCGCGCTGATGCGCTGGAACTTGCGGATGCACAGCGGCACGAAGACCACCAGCATCACGGTGATGCCGAGCAGGACGGTCGCGTAGGGGTGCTGCATCGTCCAGATGTCGGGCACCGGGGTGGCGCCCAGGTTGCCGAACGAGGTGCGGGCGGCCTGCACGAGCGACGACACCGGGTTCCACTCGGCGAAGACCCTCAGCACGGTCGGCAGGGTGTCGCTCGGCACGAACGCGTTCGAGACGAAGGTCAACGGGAACAGGATCATGAACGACGCGTTGTTGATGGTCTCGGGCGTCTTGACGCTCATGCCGAGCAGGGCCATCACCCAGCTGAACGAGTAGCTGAACAGCAGCAGCAGGGCGACCCCGCCGACGAACGAGGCAGGTGAGGCGTTGACCCTCCAGCCGACGGCGAGACCCGTGAGCATCATGATGACCATCGAGATCGTGTTGAGCGCCAGGTCGCTGTTCGTGCGACCGATCAGCACGGCCGACGGGCTCATCGGCAGGGTGCGGAACCGGTCGATGATGCCCTCCTTCAGGTCTTGGGCCATGGCGGCACCGGAGAAGGTCGAGCCGAAGACCACGGTCTGCGCGAAGATGCCCGCCATGAGGAACTGCGTGTAGTCGGTGCCCTGGACCGCGATGGCACCGCCGTAGACCTGGCTGAAGAGCAGGACGAACATGATCGGTTGCAGCACGGCGAAGATCAGCATGTCGGGCGAGCGCTTCACCTTGATCAGGTTGCGCTTGGTGACCGTCCAGCCGTCCGAGGCCCAGGTGCCGAGGCCCGTGTCGGTCGACGGGACGAGCGTCTGCGCCAGGGCGGAGGTGGTTCCGGTGGTGGTCATGCCCGTGCCTCTCTCTTCTTCGCACCGCGCCGACCGCGACCTCGACCGCCGGCCGGGTCGTCGTCGGGGGAGTCGTGGTCGTCGCCCGCGTCGTCGTCGGCCGCGCGGTGGCCGGTGAGCTGGAGGAACACGTCGTCGAGGGTGGGTCGTCGCATGCCGGCGTCGTGCAGCTCGATGCCGGCCGCCCCGAGGTCGGCGAGCGTCCGCTGCAGGGCGGTCGGGCCGTCGGTGACCGCGACCTCGAGCTGGCGGCCGTCGGCCCCGACGGCCGGCTCGGAGTCACCGTGCCGCCGGAGCACCTCGACCGCCTGGTCGGCCCGCGCCTCGTCGACGAGGGCGACGACGAGGCGGTGGCCGCCGACCTGGGCCTTGAGCTGGTCGGCCGTGCCCTCGGCGATGACGGCGCCGCCGTCGATGACGGAGATGTCGTCGGCCAGGCGATCGGCCTCCTCGAGGTACTGCGTGGTCAGCAGCACCGTCGTGCCACCGTCGACCAGCCCGGTGATGATGTCCCACAGGGCGAGGCGGCTGCGGGGATCGAGCCCCGTCGTCGGCTCGTCGAGGAAGAGCACGCGCGGGTTCGTCACGAGCGCCCCGGCGAGGTCGATCCGTCGGCGCATGCCGCCGGAGAAGCCCTTGACCGGCCGGTCGCCCGCAGCGGCGAGGTCGAAGACCTCGATCAGCTCGCGGGCGCGGTCCCGACTCACGCGGCTGCCCAGGTGGTACAGCCTCCCGATCATGTCGAGGTTCTCGAATCCGGTGAGGTTCTCGTCGACCGCGGCGTACTGCCCCGAGACGCCGATCGAGCGGCGCACGGCCTGGGCGTCGGCGACGACGTCGAGCCCGGCGATCGTGGCCGTGCCGGCGTCCGGACGTTCGAGGGTGGTGAGCATCTTGACGCCCGTGGTCTTGCCCGCGCCGTTCGGCCCGAGCAGCGCCTTGACGGTGCCCTCGGGCACGATCAGGTCGAGGCCGGTCAGTGCGTGGACCGGGCCGGACTTCGACCGGTAGGTCTTCGTGAGGCCGCGGGCCTCGATCATCGCCATGGGTGCTCCCGGTGCAGGGGGCCCGTCCATCCGCAGACGGGTCCGTCTTGGCGGCCGCTGGGCACCGCCTGAACGCGCCCAAGGTAGCGCTGTCCGGCCCTCGCCGCCAGTGCCCATCGACCCCTCGTGGAGAAGGAGGCGCGGCGCACGTTACGGTCTCGTGTCAAACCTTGCCAGGTGGCAAGTTCCGCCCTACATTCATCCCATGACCACCATCGACGAGACGGCGGGGCCGTCCACCGCTGAACAGCTCCTGCCCGTCGGCATCGGCGACGACGCCGTCGCCCTCGCCCGCCGCTGGGCGCACGAGGCGTCCGGCGCCCCGAGCACCGGTTCGGCCCACCTGCTCGCCCAGGTCCTCAAGGACGAGTCGGGCCTCGCGTTCACGATCGGTTTCGTCGACCGGGTCGTCCGGCCGGAGGACCTCGGCGTCGCGGCCCGCAACCTGTCGACCCTGGCGAAGCAGGCACCGGCCTTCCTGCCGTGGCACATGCGTTCCGCCGTGCGTCTCGGCGGCGTCATGGCACCCGTGCTCCCCGGCGTGGTCGTGCCGATCGCCCGTCGCGTCCTGCGCGGCATGGTCGGTCACCTCATCGCCGACGCCCGCCCCGCCAAGCTCGGTGCGGCCATCGCGAACATCAAGAAAGACAGGACGCGGCTCAACCTCAACCTGCTCGGCGAGGCCGTCCTCGGTGACGCCGAGGCCGAGCACCGCCTCGCCGGTACCCGGGCGCTCCTCGCCCGCGACGACGTCGACTACGTGTCGATCAAGGTCTCGTCCATCGTCAGCCAGCTCTCGATGTGGGCCTTCGACGAGACCGTCGAGCGCGTCGTCGAGAAGCTCACCCCGTTGTACGAACTCGCCGCCCGGTCGCCGAAGCCGAAGTTCATCAACCTCGACATGGAGGAGTACCGCGACCTCGACCTGACGATCGCGGTCTTCACGCGCCTCCTCGACCAGCCGCAGCTGAAGGGCCTCGAGGCCGGCATCGTCCTGCAGACCTACCTGCCCGACGCCCTCGGCGCCCTGCAGCACCTCACCACCTGGGCGACCGAGCGGGTCGACGCCGGCGGGGCCGCGATCAAGGTGCGCATCGTCAAGGGCGCGAACCTCGCGATGGAGACCGTGGACGCCACGGTGCACGAATGGCCGCTCGCCACCTACGGCACCAAGCAGGACAGCGACACCAACTACAAGCGCGTCCTCACCTGGGCCTTCACCCCCGGACGCACCCGTGCCGTCCGCGTCGGCGTCGCCGGCCACAACCTCTTCGACATCGCCTTCGCCCACCTGCTCGCCGAGGCCCGTGGCGTGAGCGACCGGGTCGAGTTCGAGATGCTGCTGGGCATGGCCGAGGGGCAGGCCGAGCTGGTCAAGGCCGACGTCGGCGGGCTGTTGCTCTACACGCCCGTCGTGCACCCCCGCGAGTTCGACGTCGCCATCAGCTACCTGATCCGCCGCCTCGAGGAGAACGCGTCGAGCGAGAACTTCATGTCCGCCGTGTTCGAACTCGCCTCGAACGAGGCCATGTTCGAGCGCGAGAAGGGCCGGTTCCTCGCCTCGCTCGCCGAGGTCGACGGAGACACCCCGGCACCGCACCGCGTGCAGAGCCGCCTCGACGCGGCCCAGGCGTTGCAGCCCCGCGCGGCCGGCAGCGGCTTCGACAACGAGCCCGACACCGACCCCGCCCTGGCCGACAACCGCGCCTGGGGTCGTGAGATCGCCGCCCGCTCGGCCGACTCGCGCCTCGGCGTCGAGCTCATCGAGTCCGCCCGGGTGACCGACGAGGCCACGCTCGACGCGATCGTCGCCGAGGCCGTCGCCGCCTCCGCCGCCTGGTCTGCCCGCGGAGGCGCGGGTCGTGCCGCGATCCTGCGCGAGGCCGCGGCCACGCTGTCGGCCCGCCGCGCCGACCTGATGGAGGTCGCCGCGAGCGAGACCGGCAAGACGGTCGCCGAGGGCGACGTCGAGGTCAGCGAGGCCATCGACTTCGCCAACTGGTACGCCCACCTCGCCGAAGAACTCGACCGGGTCGACGGTGCGACGTTCGTCCCCGAGCGACTCACCCTCGTC
The DNA here is from genome assembly GCF_014839405.1 of Frigoribacterium sp. CFBP 13605. Classification (NCBI taxonomy): domain Bacteria; kingdom Bacillati; phylum Actinomycetota; class Actinomycetes; order Micrococcales; family Microbacteriaceae; genus Frigoribacterium; species Frigoribacterium sp. CFBP 13605. The sequence goes on from NZ_JACYNS010000018.1 coordinate 34,074, forward strand.
ACGCCGCCCTGGAACTTCCCCCTGGCGATCCCGGCCGGCTCGACCCTCGCCGCGCTCGCCGCGGGCAGCAGCGTCGTCGTCAAGCCGGCGGGCCAGGCCAAGCGCAGCGGGGCCGTCATGGTCCAGGCGCTCTGGGACGCCGGCGTGCCCCGCGAGGTGCTGAAGCTGGTCGACGTCGACGAGGGCGACTTCGGTCGTCACCTGGTGTCGCACCCGTCGGTCGACCGCGTGATCCTCACCGGCGCCTTCGAGACGGCCGCGCTGTTCACCAGCTGGCGCAACGACCTACCCCTGCTCGCCGAGACGAGCGGCAAGAACGCCATCATCGTCACCCCCAGTGCCGACCTCGACCTGGCCGCGTCCGACGTCATCAAGTCGGCCTTCGGCCACGCGGGTCAGAAGTGCTCGGCGGCGAGCCTGGTGATCCTGGTCGGCTCGGTCGCCACCTCCGAGCGCTTCCGCCGTCAGCTCGTCGACGCGGCGTCGACCATGCGCGTCGGACTGCCCTCCGACCCCACCACGCAGATGGGCCCGATCGTCGAGCCGGCCCACGGCAAGCTCGAACGTGCGCTCACCACGCTCGGCGCGGGCGAGACCTGGCTCGTCGAGCCGAAGCGACTCGACGACACCGGGCGCCTCTGGTCGCCCGGCGTGCGCGCCGGCGTCGCCGCGGGCAGCGAGTTCCACCTCACCGAGTACTTCGGCCCGGTGCTCGGCGTCATGACCGCGAAGACGCTCGACGAGGCGATCGAGCTGCAGAACGCGACCGACTACGGCCTGACCGCGGGTCTGCACACCCTCGACCCCGCCGAGCTGTCGACCTGGCTCGACCGCGTCGAGGCGGGCAACCTCTACGTCAACCGCGGCATCACCGGGGCGATCGTGCGTCGCCAGCCGTTCGGCGGCTGGAAGAAGTCGTCGGTCGGTGCCGGCGCCAAGGCGGGCGGGCCGAACTACCTCGTGCACCTGGGGTCCTGGCAGCCGACGACGCTGACCGAACCGCAGGAGGCGCGCCCGGGTCGCGAGGCCCTGGCCGCCCTCGAGGCCGCGTCGCCGCTGCTCGGGGCGTCGGGTGCATCGGCCTCCGACGACCTGCGGGCCGCCGCCGCCAGCGACGAGCACTTCTGGGCCGCCGAGTTCGGCGTCGCCCGCGACGTGAGCGACCTCGGCCTCGAGCGCGACCTGCTGCGCTACCGTCCCCTGCCCGTCACGATCCGCGCCGCCGACGGCGCGGCCCCGGCCGACGTGGTCCGCGTGCTGCTCGCCGGACGGCGCTCGGGCGCGCCGCTCACGGTGTCGTCGTCGGTCGAGCTGCCCGGTGCCCTCGTCCGGGCGCTCGGCCTCGCGGCCTCCGACGTTCTGCACGAGGACGACGCCACGTGGCACGACCGGGTGCGTGCGGGTCGCCTGTCGACCGAGCGCGTGCGGTTGGTGACCGGTGCCGGTGACGCGACCCGCGCCTCCTCGGCCCTGGCGGACGCCCTGGGCGGCGACCCGGCGGTGGCCGTGTTCGCGGCCCCGGTCACGCCGACCGGCCGCCTCGAACTGCTGCCGTTCCTGCGCGAGCAGGCCGTCGCCATCACGGCCCACCGCTTCGGCAACCCCGACGACTGGAGCGCCTCGGTCATCTGACCCCGCCGGCGCATGCAGACGCCCGAACCCGCCGGACCCTTGGGGAGTCGGCGGGTTCGTGTCATCCACGGCGGTCCGGCGATGGCCCGCCGGGAGCGACGGGAACCGCCGGCCCGAGGCCCTAGCCGGGGACGACCTCGACCTTGGTCCAGCCGGGCTCGCGGCGGTCGAACGCCTCGTAGGCCTCGATGGCCGAGCCGATGCCCTCGTGCTCGGTGATGAACGCCGTGGGGTCGAACTGGCCGGACGCGACCAGGTCGATCAGCGGCGGGGTCACCGAGTGGTGGTCGCAGTTGCCCATGCGGATGGTGAGGTTCTTCAGCATCGCCTCACCGAAGGGGAACGACGTCACGGTCGGCGAGTAGACGCCGATGACTCCGATGCGGCCGTACTTCGCCACGACCTCGACGGCCCAGCGCAGGGCCTGGGTCGGCGCGTTGCCGGGCACCCACTGGTCGCCCTGCGGGTTCGCGTCGGGGGCGACCTGCTCGACCTCGGCGGCGAACTCGGCGGCCGTGTCGGGGTCGGGGGCGGCGGGACCGTGGCTCGCGTGCTGGGCGTCCACGCCGACCGCGTCGATGACGGCGTCCACACCGGCGCCACCGGTGAGGCGCTTGATGGTCTCGACCGGGTCCTCCTCGTCGAAGTTCACGATCTCGGCGTTCTGGGCGAGCGCCTGCGCCAGGCGGGTCTCCTCGCGGTCGACCACGATCACGCGGCTCGCGCCCTGCTTGAAGGCCGAGGCGATCGCGAACTGGCCCACCACTCCGGCACCGAAGACGGCGACCACGTCGCCTCGGGTGACCCCGGCGAGTTCGGCGCCGAACCAGCCGGTGGGGAAGATGTCGCTCAACAGGATGGCCTGCTCGTCGCTGACCGTGTCGGGGAGGCGGTGCATGGTGTTCTGCGCGAACGGGACGCGCACCTGCTCGGCCTGCAGGCCGTTCACCGGGCCGGTCGAGGCCGGGCCGCCGAAGAAGCAGGTGCCGGCGTCGGGGCCGTTGGGGTTCGCCACGTCGCATTGAGCGGTCTGGCCCTGGCGGCAGTAGCGGCAGGTGCCACACGACACCGTCGAGTTGATCACGACCCGGTCGCCGGCACTGAAGCCGCGCACGTCGTCGCCGACCGCGGTGACGACGCCCACCGCCTCGTGGCCGAGGATCGTGCCCTCGGCCATGGGCGCCATCGTGCCGCGCACGAAGTGCAGGTCGGTGCCGCAGATCGCACTCCGGGTGATGCGGACGACTGCATCGGTCGGGTCGACGATCGTGGGGTCGGCGACCTCGTCGAGTCGGATGTCGCCGATGCCGTGCCAGACGACTGCCTTCATGGGATGGTCCTTCCGTTGAGCCCTGGGCACCGGAGCTGCCCGGTACCCGTGCGACGGTAGGCGGCACGACGCCGGAGCGACATGTGCCCTCACACAGAGAACGGGGGACGCCGCCTCGCCCTGGTTCCCTCCGCCCGGGGGAGTCGGCAGGCTCCCGCCACCCCTGGCGGGTCATCGCCGACCCGCCGGGCACGACGGGAACCCGCCGACCCGAGGGCGGCCGGGCGGCGGGTCTCAGACGGAGGGCTGCCCGGCGGCGTACCAGGCGGCGAGACGACTCAGGCCCTCGTCGACGCTCACGACCGGTGTCCACCGCAGGTCGCGCTGGGTGCGTCGCTGGTCGAACCAGTGCGCCGTGGACAGCTGCTCGGCGAGGAACCTCGTCATGGGTGGTTCGTCGGTGCCCGGCCGCACGGCCCAGACGCGCTCGACCAACGACCCCGCGGCGCGGGCGATCCCGGCCGGCACCCGCAGGCGAGGCGCGGGCACCCCGGCGGCCGCGCAGATCCCGGCCATCAGGTCGGCGACGGTGCGGGGCTCGCCGTTGCTGATCACGTACGACTCGCCGCTGACCTCGTCGACGCGTGCGAGCGCGGCGGCGATGCCGGACGCCGCGTTGTCCACGTAGGTGGAGTCGATCAGGGCGGCGCCGTGGTCGAGCAGCGGCAGGCGGCCGGAGCGCGCACGGTCGACGATCCGCTCGACGAGCTGCGTGTCGCCCGGTCCCCAGACGAGGTGGGGGCGGACGGCCACCACGCGCAGGTCGGCGTCGGCGGCCCCGAGGGCGACCCGCTCGGCCGCGGCCTTGGTGCGGGCGTAGTCGCCTCGAGCGTGTCCGGGCGAGGCGGGCAGGGCGTCGTCGCCGACGATGGACGACCCGGCGTGCGCCACGGACGGCGACGAGACGAAGACCAGCCGGGGCACCGAGGAGGCGCGCATCGCCTCGACCAGGGAGCGCGTGCCCCCGACGTTGACGGCCTCGAACTCGGCCGGTTCACCGGTGAGCGACACCTTGGCGGCGAGGTGGACGACGGCGTCCTGGTCGCGGACGGCGGCGGCCACGGCCCGGGGGTTCGTCATCGATCCGAGCACGTCGCGGGCGCCGGGCACGCCGGAGGGTCGCCGTTGGAAGGTCGTGACCTCGTGTCCGGCGTCGGTGACGGCGCGCGCGACGGCACCGCCGAGCAGGCCGCTCGCGCCGGTGACCAGCACCCTCACGGGCGACGCATCCGGCCGCCGGACAGCACGGACGTCGCCCACGCGGCCAGGCCCGTGCGGTCGATCTTGCTGTTGTGCCGCACGTCGGTCGGCAGCTGCGGCACGACGAGCACCGCGGCCACCGGTCGACCCGACGCCGACCGGACGGCCGAGCGGACCGAGGCCGCCAGGGCCGCGGACGCCAGCCCCGGGCGACGAGCCGGGGGG